>JAFGFP010000020.1 GCA_016931015.1 Dehalococcoidales bacterium | reverse complement strand
GGCGATACCTGAAGACACCTCCCCGATGGAAGCCAGCCGGTCGGTAAGGATGAGCTGTTCCTGCATTTTCTTACGCTCGGTGATGTCACTGACAACAGCTACTAACCCGATGGGGCTTCCGTCGGTATCCTTAAGGACGCTGGCGCTTAGCTCACCGGGAAACTCGCTGCCATCCTTCCTCAGGAAGGTATACTCGATATCCCGGCTGAGACCCGTCTTCAGCATCTTTTGCATGTTCTCCCTGACTCTATCGTGGTCGGTTACCACTATGAAATCGAAGAGGCTGCGGCCGATAGCATCTTCCTTACGGTCATAGCCGAACATACGGAGGGCCACTTTATTCGTATCGCCAATCTTACCCTCGAGGTCCGAGCAGACAATCCCCTCGCTTACCGACTGGAACATGAGCTGTAGTCTTTCCCTCGACGCCCTCACCACCGCCTCGAGCTTCCTGCGCTCGGTAGCGTCCCGGAACATACCCATCAAGTATGTTTTCCCCCCGAACGAGACCGGCGCCGTGTTAATGTCGGCATAAAAGACGCTGCCATCCTTCCTTTTGACCGGGATATCCAGAACCAGCGAGTAGATTCCCCTGGCCTGGTTTTCAAAATCTTTAAGGATGCGCGGAACGTCTTCCTTGGGATGCAGATTCATAACTCCCAGGTTCTTCAGTTCCGCTAGGCTGTAGCCCGTCATGCGGCAAATCGCTTCGTTGCCGTCGTGAAATCTCTTACCTGCGACATCCGCCAGAAGTATGCCGTCGGTGGCCGCCTCAAAAATGGCCTTACATCTCTCTTCGGACTCAGACAGAGTAATCTCGGTCTGCCTCCGTTCCGTGATATCCCCATCCATCACGAGAACAGCCGGCTTACCATCCCAGGTAACCGGTGTCACCCGCCGGCCTAACCAGCGGGTAGAACCGTCTTTATGTATTATGCGCAGTGAATAAACGTCAGGAACCGGTTCGCCTTTCATCCGCCGTATATTGTAATCCTGTAAGACTACCCGGTCTTTCGGATGGACAATATCAAAAGGATCCATGGCCTGAAGCTCCTCAAGCGAGTAACCGGTAATTTTTTCAACCTGGCGGTTAGCAAACTTAATCTTACCGTCCTGGACTATGGATACCCCGTTCGGAACATTGCCTACCAGAAGTCGATACTTATACTCTGATTCGGCGAGCGCCTCCTGCGCCTGCCTGCGCTCGCTGATTTCCTCGGTCAGCTCTTTCGTTCTGGCCTTGACCTGAGACCTCAGCAGACGGTTACCGCCGACAAGCACCAGCACGGCGGCGCCGATACCTATCAGCACCCATTTCACCCATCCCGGAACCACGGTCTTCTCGACCAGTTGCGCTCCGAGCCACCTCTCCAGCGCCTGGTAATAGATGGAGCCCTCATCCGCCTTCAGCTCCTTCATAAGGGCATCGATTCTCTCGATGAAGTACGGCGTTAAGTCCGCACCCTTGGGAAAGGCAAAATAGAGGGGGACAGCCTGGAAAACGATGCCGGTCTTAGCGAGATCGAATTCCTCCTGGTGCCGGTAGGCAAAGTCCTTGCTGGCGACCCCGGCATCAGCCTCACCACTCTCAACCAGTTCGAAGACCTGGATATAACTATCCAATTCAATAAAGGTGCAATCAATGTCAAAACTTCTGACCAGCTCCTTAATGCCGCCCACCCCCTCGACATTGACGCTGCCCTCCAGCACCGCCACCCTTTTCCCGGCCAGGTCGAGGATGGACTGGATATCCGCCCCCTCTCTGGCATACACCCTCGACCAGCTGACATAGGACATCTCGCCCGCAAAAGCGTAAAGCTCGCCTCTCTCCTCGGTGTAGGCAACGTCGGGCATGATATCGATTTCGCCCGCCTCCAGCCTCTCAAGGCATTCCGTCCAGGTGCCGGGGACATACTCTATTTGCCAGCCCTCCTCCGCAGCAACGTACTCGATAATGTCCGGCCAGAACCCGGACACCTTACCCGTCTCGTCGGTGAAGATTTTCGGTTCGTTTTCATACGCCCCGACTCTTACCGTGAGCGCCTCATCCGCAGAAGCGCTCACGCCAAAGACAAGAGCGCCCAATAGCGACAGGCACAGGAGCGGGACGAAAAACCATTTCCTGTTCATGTGTCTAGCTCTTAACATCCGAATCTAATGCCTCCCGCATTGAAGAAGCGTATTCGACATCAACCCGGCTGGCCTGGAGCCGGATTTTATTTAAGTCATCCTCGGTAAACAACCGCCAGCCTCTCCGGTCCTTATGCATCTTGGTCAGTATCCCTCGTTTGAGCCAGCGGAACAGGGTCGGCCGACTGATACCGACTATCTTACAGACCTCAGAGGTCTCGTAGTACCTCACCCCTTTGATTTCTCTCGGCATTAGCCATCCTTCCATTTGACAATGTATGATGTGATTCGATGTAGGTCATTCTAGGTCAACCAAGCGTAGCTGTATATCCCCCATTTGGGGGGGCTACCGGCAAAGACAGTAGCAAAATGGTGATACGACAGGGGATACGGCTGGTCCCTTTGGGGGAGGGTTTTCAGAAGGGTTATGCCACAGACTACCCATCGTTACGGCGCGTAACGAACTACTCGTAAGCGTAAAGCAGCCAAATTACCGAGATAGACCCGCTAGTAAAATCAGCCGAGAGCCGGTAGAGCCAACCCGGCGGAGTCCGTTGGTTTATTACCCTGCGGCTAAGACGACGGGAAATCCATTATCTCTACCCCGGGCGGAAGCTCAAACTCGCTATCGGGGATACTGGTAAACTCGATATTCTTATACTCAATCGTGGTCGTGCCCTGGTCACTGACGGTAACTACTTTTATCGGGAACCCGTGCTCCTGCCATATCCACATCTTGGTGCTCGCACCTTGAACCGTATACTCAACCACCAGGCAGACCTTGCCGTCTACCGTTTCGGTGCCCAGCGTCTCTGGATGGTACTGATTGATATCCAGGGTCTCGTCTATCGGAGAGCCCTGAGCCTGTTCGTAGGTCACCTTAATGGCCATATTTTGCTCCGGCATATACATATACATCGTGCGCGATGCATGGTCGATGAGATTGATTATGGTCTGCCCCTCCATGGTGGTTTCCGTTTTCATCTTCTCACCCTTGAGCCATACCTTCGAGGTCACGGCCGGCGCCCCCGTCCCGGTTATTATCATATCGAACTTAACCGAGCCGATACCCGACGCCAGGGCTATGACATCGTCCAGGGTATCACCGGACGGCTGGGAGGACTCGGCCTCCGACGGTGTGGAAGGGGTGCCGGTCTGGGGCGAAGAAGGCGCCGACGGGGAGGTGGGGGCAGACTCTCCGGGTGAAGCGGGGGCCGACGGCGCACACCCAACGAGCAGTAATATTGCCAACACCACCGCGCAGGCGGTAATTCCGAGGGATACTAACTTCTTCATTGAGAACCTCCTTTTACCGGCGGGCATCTGGACGGCATTTCACGACCGGCCGCAGGGCTGGAAAACATGGCCCGGCTGCTTTATTCACCCCGTAAGACAATTCTAGCACCGGGGGAAAGTGATAGCAACGGCGGCTGGCTGCCTAAAGGCCGTGCGGGGTGAGTAAGACTAGCGAAGAAAACCTCAGCCAGAACCCTTCAGGAGCTGGGCCACCTTACCGCGCAGGTCATCTATCCCAAAGGGTTTAACGATGTAGCCATCGGCGCCCATCCGCTCGGCAAGTTTCTTATTGAGCTCCTGAACCAGAGCGGTGACCATGACCACCGGAATCGAGCCCGTGAGCACGTCATTTTTGATTGCGTGGCAGGCCGAGTAACCATCCATGCGGGGCATCATAATGTCCATCAGGATGAGGTCCGGCATCTGGCTGCGGGTAACCCTTACCGCCTCCTCGCCATCGCCCGCCTTGAGCACGATGTAATCCTCGCCCAATATGCTGCCCGCAAGCAGCCGGATGTTGGCATCATCATCGACGATAAGTATTTTTTTCTGCACTAAGATACCTCTCACCAAAATCCCGGCCCGCTTACCGGCCAGACCATCACCTAGCCCAGGGCCGCCCGGACGATAGCCTTTAGCTCATCAGGGGTGAATGGCTTGGTTAGTACCGGTCGGCCACTCTGGTCGAGAAATTCCTTGGTATCGCCGCCGATCACGTCTCCGGTAGCGAATATCACCCTGCCCGCCAGCTTCGGATACCGGGCCTTAAGGATTCCAAAGAACTCCCGGCCGTCCATGCCCGGCATCTTGATATCCATCAGAATCAGGTCGTAGTCCCCTTCCCGCAGCATTCTCTGAGCCACCTCTCCGTTGACCGCGGTATCGACCTCAAAGCCGTCCCTGGTAAGCACCTTCCGGCAGACCTCATTTACGGTCGGCTCGTCTTCAACCACCAGAATCCTCTTCACGCCAGCATTCGACTTCATCATGTTACGGCTCCTTCTCTACTGCTGAGCAGCGACAGGTAGTTCCACGCTAAAGGTAGCCCCTTCGCCCGGCTTACCGGCCACAGATATCCGGCCGCCGTGCTCCTTAACTATCCCGCGGCAGATACTCAGGCCCAGACCGGTTCCTTTACCCACTTCCTTGGTAGTGAAGAAGGCGTCGAAAAGGCGTCCCCGGTTTTCTTCGGGAATACCGGGACCATCGTCGGCGAAGGAGGCACTGACCAGGCTACCCGTCCTCTTGGTGGTAATGGTCAGCGTGCCCCGTTTATGCGCCTCAACCATAAAATACTCGGCATTGATAATGATATTGAGAAAGGCCTGCTGCAGATGAAAATAGTCCGCCATAACCTCGGGGAGGTCAGCCGCGAAACGGGTCTCGGTGCGGATGTTATTTACCTTTTGCTCGTAAGCACGCAGCTCCAGAACCTTGGCGATAATGTCGTTTATGCTCACCATCTGCCGGGCCGGGCCGCGATTCCGAGCGAAGGCGAGCAGGTTTTTCACCACCCCGGCGGCGCGCTGCGCTTCACTGGCGATAATCTTTACGTCTTCTTTAATATCGTCGCCGATGTCCTTCTCCAGGAGTAGCTGCGAGAAGCCGATGACGCTGGTCAGCGGGTTATTAATCTCATGGGTGACCCCTGAGGCCAGCTCGCCGACTGAAGCCAGCCGGCCGGTGATGACGAGCCGCTGCTCCATCTGCTTACGCTCGGTAATATCCCGGACACAGGCCACGTTAGCCGCCCGGCCCTGGTAGGTAGTACGAGCACTGACCAGCTGAACGGGAACCTCGGTGCCGTCTTTCCTGATGATGGAGAGCTCGTAATACCCGGGGATAACCTCACCCCGCATCTTTCGGCGATACATCTCCCTGACACCGGCCCGGTTCTCTGGAGGGACGAGGTCGAAGAAGGAGACGGCGAGCAGCTTACTCCTGGAGTAACCGGTTATCTTGAGCCACTGATCGCTAACGAAGGTATGGACGGCCTCCCCCCGCTTCGTATCCTGTAACATGATAACGGCCTGACCAACCTCTCTCCCCAGACCCACCAGGGTGCGATAGCGCGCCTCCGACTCCTTAAGCTCCGTCTTAAGCCGCTTACACTCAGTGTTTCCTTTCTCGAGAGCCGCCGCTTCCCCGGTAAGCTGTTCTTTCGCTTTGGCTGAGTCCTTCACACGACGTACCCCGCCAGTCGTAATAATAGGGCCACATGGCTATTTATAGTTCAAAAAATGACATTTGTCAAGCAGGCGGCTTGCCAGCTTAGGTTAAGATGGTGGTGCCAGAAGGGCAAATACCGCTGGAGCGTTTCTCTCAGCCGCCGAGATATGGTATTATTAGTCATAAAGTTCCGAACACTCCAAACTGCAAGTCAGGCAAGAACCAGATGCGTAAACACTACCGCAGATTCCTTATCCTGGCCGCCATCTTTATCGGCAGTTCCGCCCTGCTGTACTTCATTCACTTCCGCATCTTCCAGGACCCGCACCACATATTCATCTACATGCTCGGCGACCTGGCTTTCCTGCCCCTAGAGGCCTTTATAGTCGTTATCGTCATCGAGCGCATCATGGCCTACCGGGAGAAACAGACCCCGCTCAGCAAGCTCAATATGGTAGTCGGCGCTTTCTACAGTGAGGTGGGCAACCACCTCATCGCCGACCTCATCTGCTCCCTGGATAACCGTGAAGAGACCTTTCAGTGTCTCGCCGTGAGTCAGAACTGGACGGTGGCCGACTTCAAAAAGGCGACCCTCTGCGCCCAAAACATCAAGGTTAACACCGAGTGTAACGGCGTCGACTTTAAGGAACTGAGAGCCTTTCTCATCGAGAAACGGGAGTTTTTGCTGCGACTGCTGGAGAACCCCAACCTACTGGAGCACGAGCGCTTTACCGACCTGATGTGGGCTGTTTTTCACCTCGCTGAGGAGCTCGAGGCCCGGCCCACGATAGATAACCTCCCCGTGAGCGACCGGGAACACCTGGCCGGCGATATTCAGAGGGTGTACGGGCAGCTGGTCGCCGAATGGGTACGCTATCTAGAGCACCTGAAGGCCAAGTACCCCTATCTCTTCTCGCTGGTGCTGCGCACCCATCCCTTCCAGACCAACCCGTCACCGGTGGTCGCCTGAAGCGGGGTTAACTTAAGCTAGCTACTCAACCCCACCGGCCACCCAGCTTACCTTGGGGCGAGTCTCCTTGGTGAGCAGCGCCCCCACGAAGCCCAGCGCCGCCAGGCCGCAGCACAATAGAAGGCCCGGCTGAAAGGCCGCCTGCGGGTAGATGCGAACCCCATCAACCACGTCCCCACCCCAGCCCCGGTCCAGGAGATAACCGAATATCGGCTGGGCGATTGCGGCACTGATAAAGCCGCCCATGTTTACCATCCCGGAGGCGGCGCCCCGTACCGAGGACTCGGCTATTTCTCTCACCGCCGCGAAAACGAGGGGTACCGCCCCGATACCCAACCCGATCAGAAAGCACACCGGATAGAGCGCCCCAAGGGGCAGATGACCCCCCTGCCACAGAGCGAGAAAGAGAAAGGTGGTGAGGAAGGTAGCGGAGAGGACCACCGTCGGTAAGCGGCGGCGGTGCATTACCCGGTCGGAGAGAAAGCCGACCAGGGGCGCCCCCGATATCTGGCCTACGGCGGCGATAAGGATAAAGTTGGCGGCCAGGTCACGGGCCACGCCGTAGGTCTGCATGAAATAGACCACCGCCCAGTTGTGGAAAAAGGTCGAATAGGCGCCGTATATCCCGAAGTGCACCAGAAACAGCGGCCAGAGGTTTTTGTTCCCGAAAACAGCCTTAAACCTCTGGGGCAGGCTCAGGCTCGGGGCGTCACGGGCTTCGATAGCCTGACGAACTGCCTTACCTTCAAGCTGACTGAGGGGCGGCAAGCCCACCCGGGCAGGGCTGTCCCGGAGCAGAAACCAGCTGGCCGCCGCCAGACCGAAGGTGACCTGAGAGATGGTCACCAGAGACATACGCCAGCCCACCGAGATTATCATCAAGGCGAGAGGCGTCGCCGCCGCCACCTGACCCAGATTTACCAGGGAGCTGGAGAGGCCGGTCATGGTGGCCAACTCACGGCTGCGGAACCACTCCATAATCAGCTTAAGAACGCTGAGCCAGACCACGGAGACCCCGAAGCTCACGATGAGCCGCCCGGCATACAAGGCGGCAAACGACGGCGCCTGGCTCATGACCAGGGAACCAATCGCCGACAGGAGCAGCCCGGCGGTGATTACCTTGCGCGGCCCCAGGGTATCGGCCAGGATGCCCGAGGGTAGCTGCATCGGCGCATAGACGTAGAAGTAGCCCGCGCTCAGGCTGCCGAAGATGGTGGCGCTGATGTCGAAATCAGCCATAATCCGGTCGGCCATCGGTGCCATGGCCGCCCGGTGAAACAGGCTCATGGTGTGCGCCAGGCAGGCCATTACCCAGATGCGCCAGCGCTGGCGGTAGAGCTTCTTCATGCTATCCGGCCAGTCTACCTTACCCATACTACTCCGCCTATCAAATAAGCCGTTAATACCAGATTATAAAACAATGAGACCAAACCCTAAAGTGAGCTGCGACATAGTGAGCTCAAAGGTAGGAATATAATACGGCGAGGCCGGACGCTGTCGGCGGGACTTACCGGCAAGCTAACAGGGTATGCCGTAACGAGGTAATCCGGCTCCCCCATTATAGCAAAGGGCCCTCGGCAAGGTCTATGTCACGGCCCCTATCCTTGATTTTACCGCCGATTACCTCTAATATTTTACTGTAAGCAGGGAAAGGA
Source organism: Dehalococcoidales bacterium (assembly GCA_016931015.1). Taxonomy (GTDB): domain Bacteria; phylum Chloroflexota; class Dehalococcoidia; order Dehalococcoidales; family UBA5760; genus UBA5760. The sequence continues at coordinate 10,176 of JAFGFP010000020.1, read as the reverse complement.
GCGCCGCGCATTATGCTGTCACAGGCAGTCATCCTGGTCGGCGGCCAGGGCACCAGGCTCCGGCCGCTTACCTACCGGCTACCCAAGCCCATGATACCGGTGCTCAACCGGCCCTTCCTGGAGCACACCTTAGCCTATCTCAAGAGCCACGGGGTCGGCAGCGCCATTCTGGCCCTGAGCTATCTCCCCGAAGCCATCCAGAGCCACCTGGGTAACGGCGCTAACCATAATATGGCCCTCAGCTACGCCGTGGAGGCCAGCCCGCTGGGCACCGCCGGGGCGGTAAAGAACGCCGAACCATATCTGGAAGGCACCTTCGCCGTCCTTAACGGGGATATCTTCACCGACCTCAATCTGGACGCTATGCTCGGCTTTCACCGGAGCCGGGGAGCCGAGGCGACCATCGCCTTAACCCGGGTGGACGACCCCTGTAGCTTCGGGGTGGTGGAAACGGAAGAAGGCGGCCGGGTAAGACGCTTCGTGGAGAAACCAAGCCCCGACCAGGTAACCAGCCACTGGATAAACGCCGGGGTATATATCCTCGAGCCGGAGGTACTCCGGCATATCCCCCAAGCCAGCCACTACATGTTCGAGCGCGGTCTGTTCCCCCGGTTACTAGAGCTAGGGGAACCGGTCTACGGCTACCCCTTCAGCGGCTACTGGCTCGACATGGGCACGCCGGAGAAGTACTTAAACCTGAACTGCGACCTGTTATCGGCCAAGGTAATAAGCCACCTCATCCCGGACCTAAGCCGGGACGGCGTCTCCTGCGCGGCGGATACGGTTATTCACCCCTCGGCCAGCATAAGCGGCCCGGTGGTAATCGGCGGCGGCAGCCGCATCGACCGGGGAGCCCGGATTACGGGGCCGGTGGTTATCGGGGCGGACTGCCGTATCGGGGAGGGGGCCAGCCTGGAGCGGGCGGTGCTGTGGACGGGGGTCAGTATCGAGGCCGGGAGCCGTCTGAAACAGTGCCTCGTTAACCGCAGCGAGACCGGGGGTAAGGAGCAGGTCATCAGCTTCGGCCAGCCCTGACACTCTCAACCTGCCTAAACGTCGGGGAGGCCGGTTATCATACTCTGGAGGAGGTTTTAATGTCTGAAGAGCTGGGAAAGATCGAAAAGCCTTCGGTTGAGGAGTTTAAGCAGGGCAGAAAGCTCTACTTCGTGCCTCTCATCTACGGCGGGAAGGAGTCCCCGGACGACTACCGCGAGAAGCTCAACCGCTACTGGAACCAGGTTGAAGACAAGATAGGCGCCCTGGAGCTAAAGCTGGGCCCGGTGAACCGGATATACCACGAGCTGGTTGCCGACGAGGGCGAAGAGGGGATTAAGACGCTTAGCGGGCTCAGCAGTAAGAGCTTCGAGATCATCAAGAACCGGCTGGACAAAGGGGCCCGGCTCGAATGCGCCGAGGAAAAGGAGCTGCTCAGCGAGCTTATGGACTGGAGCCGTTGTCTCGCCATCGGTCTGCAGAGCCAGAAGGTGTTTACCACCGCCTACCAGTCCTATACGGAGCTAAGCAAGAAGCGGAACGAGCATATCGCCCGGCGCATCGACGAAACGCTTAAAGCGGACGAAATCGGGATACTGTTCATGCGCGAGGGGCATGAGGTCCAGTTCCCGGGGGATATCCAGGTGTTTTATATTGCGCCCCCGGCCCTGGACGATATCAGGCGCTGGCTCCGGGACCGGGAAGCCGGGCCAGCACCGCCGCCGGAGAAGCAACCGGAAGAGAAAGGCAAAGAGGGAAAGAAAGAAACCACGGATACCAGCGACACCGATAAGTAAAGACCACCCCATTCCGTATCTCACAACCACGAGGTTCGCCGGAGGGTTCAACCGGTAGAGACGGAGCCGATAGCTATTCTTGCCCCCTTCTCTTTAGGAAATCCTCAATCTCCCTGATGACGTCTTCCTTCAGAGGCAGGGGCCCGCCCGGTTCGCCCTTACTTTTACCGTACTCTACTTCGAGCCGCCGCACGTACTCCTGGAGCTCCGGCTTCTGGGCCACTGCCTTATCCACCATCTCGTCCAGCTCCCGGCTGCTCCGCCTCATATCCTCAAGGCTGAGCGACACCCCCAGCATCCTAGCCAGCCGGCTGAGAAGCCGGTAGCAGACCTTGGTGTTGGGCGCCTGGACGTAGTGGGGGACATAGCCCCACAGGCTGACCGCCTCGATGTTTCTCGCCGCGGCAACGGTAAGCAGTAGGGTGTGGATGCTCGACGGCCCCCGGTAGTTAATCAGCGATATCCCCTGGGCCTTCATCTCGGGCTCCAGAGCGGGAGTACTGAGCACCGCCGAGATAATCGGCTCCATGGTGTGCGGAACGACGTCATAGGTGCCGCCCAAAGCATAAATCCTGACCACGCCGAAGCTCTGAGCGAGCTCCAGAACCAGATTAACATAATCATGCCACCTCAGCTCCGGCTCTCTCCCCAGCGAGATTATCAGGTCGTGAGCGGCCTCTTTACTCTTGTGGAACCAGAAGGCGGTCGCCGGCAGGTCGAGGGTCGAAACCAGACCCTTTTCGATATCGACGACCGGCCGCCGCGACTCGGCACCGGCAGACTGAAAGAGATAGAAATCATCGGGCTTTATCTCGGCCAAGAGGCTGGTAGCCAGCTTATCCCGGAGATAGCCGGTCGCCCCCGAGGAGACCCGACCGGCATCCGGCCAGCCCTCGAAGCCGATGACGAGATAGGGCTTAGCCAGCTTCGGCTTCTCGTAGATAACGAGGCTCTCTCTCTTCGCCAACCGCTACCCTCCCCGAATTACGGCTCTAAACGCCGGGCTAAGCTATCCTCCCGGTAATTATAGACCAGGTATCCGGCTTAAGGCCAATCAATAATAACGGGGGACACCAAACCAGTGTCCCCCGCGCCTAATCTTGCTAACCCTTACCCGACTCACTTGCGGTTACCTTCGCCGCAGTGGGCCTCTCCTCTTAAGGAGACCGACCCCTTCCGCTAACTCAAGCCAGGTCCGGGCTCCTTGCCGCCCCGCTACCAAGCAGGGCCCCACCTGTCAACCTGCCACACCCCGTACAGTTCGTGAAGCCTCATAGTTGCACCTCCTGGGGGTAATCTCAACCGCCCCCTATGGGCTTCTCAATTTCAATAAAATCACATCCTCTAAATATTGTCAAGGCGCCGGCGGCGCCGACACGAAGGGGCTAATTTCTATTGAGCTCACTGTGAACCCGGAGGAACCTCATCAGGTTATCGCGGGTAATCAGCCCGACCACCCGGCCGTCTTTTACTACCAGAACCTGGGCGACGTCATTCCCGTTCATCCACTCCATTATCCCCAGGGCGCTCTCTTCGGGGGTGACTACCTTCAGCCGGGCAAGCGGGGTCATAATGTCCCGCACCCGGGTGGCCGCCCAGTCCCGGCGGGGGATGGTCTTGACGTTATCCAGGGTCAGAATACCCTCGAACCGCTCCCGGCCGACGACGACAAAGACCCGGTGGCCGGTGGTAAAGACGTGCTCTTCGACGAGACGGGCCAGGTCGATATCCGGGGGCACCGCCGGGTAGCTGGCACTCATTACCTGATCTGCCGTAAAGCGGCGCAGGGTCTCCCGCCACTCGGTCTGACGGTAGCTGCTCCGAGCGGCGTTGCGCAGAAACCAGCCGATAAAGGCCAGCCACACCCCGCTGAACCAGTTGAGGCCGAACGGAGCCATGTCGAACAGCGAGAGCACCACCACGGCCACCCCGGCACCAATGAAGAAGTAGCCGACCCCCTCGCCGACCCGGGTGGCAATCCGGGTGGAACGCCGGAAATCGCCGCTGCGGCTCCAGACGACGGCCCGGAAGATACGGCCCCCGTCCAGGGGAAAGCCGGGGATAAGGTTAAAGACGGCCAGAGCAAAGTTCATGGCCATGAGCCAGAGAACCATGTTGCTCACCGCCGGCGGCAGGCCGGGGGCAAATAACCAGATGAGGAGGCAGATGCCCCCGATTATAGCGCTACAGGCGGGGCCGGCGGCGGCCATCTTTAGCTCGGCCTTGGGCTGAGTGGCCTCTTTAGTCATCATGGCCATGCCGCCGAAGATGAAAAGGGTGATGCTGGTCACCACGATACCGTTGGCCCGGCCCACCAGGCTGTGGGCCAGTTCGTGCGCCACCACCGAGACGAAGAAAAGGATACAGGTGGCCACCCCGATGGCCCAAGCGAAACCGGAGTTCCAGTCGGGGGAGACCAGGGCCAGGGTGAGCAGGATGAAGATGAAAAACCAGCTGTAGTGAATCCTTAGCTGGATACCAAAGACCTTGCCGATATTAATCGCGCCGCCCATTATACCCAGTATAATACTACATTATCGCCCTAAAATACGAAATTTACTACTAAAGGCAGGGTAAGCAGTGAGTCGGGCGCTGCTAATAAGTCAGTCAGCCAGTACCTTCCACAGCTCGAACAGGGCCGCCGCCACCGCCCAGCGCCGCACCCGCAGCCGGCTGCCCGGGTAACGACCGCTGGCCAGCCGCTGCTCGCGCCCGGTAACCACCCCGATATGATAGACGCCGGATGTCTTGGCCGCCGCCGCGTCTACCTCATCTACTCCGGTGATGCCCAGACCGATCGCCGCCCCCAGGCGCGACCGGGCCGCCTCGGCCATAGCCGGGGCCGCCTCGGGACTCTCCCCGCCGTGCTCGGCGATAAGCCGGTAGTCAACCCCGCAGGCCACGCGCGCTTCGTCGGAGACGGTAACCAGCCCACCCTTAAAATGCGGCGCCGCCTCGGGGCAGCCGCTCAGGCTCGCCGCCAGCAAGCCCCCCGTGTAGCTCTCCATCACGGCCAGGCTCAGCTTCTCCTTCGCCAGCTGGCGCCCGACCACGGCTTCCAGGGCGTCGCTATCGGTGCCCCAGATATGCTCCGCAAAAGCCTGCCTTAGATGGGGCTCGACCCGGGTAATCATGGCCTCGGCCTCTTCCCGACTATCTGCCTTAGCCGCCAGGCGGAGGTGAATACCGTCGGTCTTGGCATAGACGCCCAGGGTGGGGTTCGCCGAGGAAAGCTGCGCACTAACCCTCTCCGCGACCAGGGCCTCGGAGAGGCCGAAGGTCTTTAGAATCCTGGAGACGATAACCGTGCCGCCGGCCTTCTGGCGCAGGCGGGGCAGCACCGTCTCGCGCCACATAGACTGCATCTCTCTGGGGGGGCCGGGCATGGCCACGATTATCCGTTCGTCCCGCTCCACCCACCAGCCGGGAGCCGTACCGTTAGGGTTGGGAATCGCCTGCGCCGAGGGGATAAGGTTCGTCTGCTTGAGATTGGTAAGCGGCATCTCCCGCCCGAAGCGGGTGAAGAACTCCCGCAAGTCACGCTCCAGGGCCGGGTCGCCCTTTAGCTTCTCTCCCATAACCTCGGCGATGGCCTCGCGGGTGATATCGTCCGCAGTGGGGCCCAGACCGCCGGTGGTCAGGATAAGGTCGGAGCGCTGCCAGGCCCGCTTTAGCGCCTTAGCCAGCCGCGCCTGGTTATCACCCACCTGGGAAACCCAGTAGAGGTCGATGCCCAGGGCGGGTAGCTCGGCGGCCAGAAAGGGGGCGTTGGTATCCGTTATCTCCCCCAGCAAAAGCTCCGTGCCGATAGAGATAATCTCGGCTTTCATTAAGAAGGGACTCTCGACTTGAGTTTCTCCAGGGCAACCTCGGCGGCGCGCTTCCCGGAAAGGAGCATCCCCCCGAAGATGGGGCCCATGCGGTGGGTGCCGCAGACGGCGTTAGCGGCCATACCGGCCACAATCAGCCCCGGATAGACCTCCCTGGTATTCTCCATTATCCGCTGCTCGGCGACCTCGGCCCACATCGACTTCTCCCCCATGATGCCGCCCCCCTCGGTATCCAGCCGGCCGTGAAGCTTATCGACCACGATGTGGCAAATTTCGGAGGCGTGGCCGGTGGCGTCGATGACCAGCTTAGCGCGCACCGACAGGGGGTCGACGTGAAGGCCGGCCATGTGAACCGCCGTCCAGTTGAGCACCAGGCCGCTTACCCGGTCGTCCTCGCGAATCATGACGTCCTCGATACTCATCAGGTTGAATATCTTAGCCCCCGCCTGCATTGCCTTGAGGCAGAGGGCCGCCGACGCCTCCACCGAGTCGGCGGTAAAGTAGCCCGTCTCCGACTCGCAACTTCTAATACCGAACTCGTCCAGTATCGCCTTGGCCGACTCCTGCACCACGATGGTATTAAACATCATGCCCCCGCCCGGCATACCGCCGCCCGTCTTGAGGGCCCGCTCGAAGATAACCGTTTTTACTCCCTCCCGGGCCAGGTAGTAGGCCGCCGCCATCCCCGACGGCCCGGCGCCACCGATGGCGACATCGATATCCATCGCCTCCTGAAACGATTCCGTAAAGCTCCGGGTTATCAACCGGGATATAGTTACATCGTCAAGTTGCATCCGCTTCTCCTTTTAACCGTATTGACTATTAACACCGGGGCGCCTTAACCCCCAGGTAATTCTCCACTAACTCCATAGCGCAGAAATCGCCGCACATGCTGCAGGCCGCCCCGGTCGAGGTATGCTGGCCGTGCACGCGGCGCGACCGGGCCGGGTCTAAAGACAGCCTGGCCTGCTCCTCCCAGTCGAGATTCTTACGGGCTACCGACATCTTACGGTCCCAGTCCCGTGCCCCCTTGACCCCCTTAACGATATCGCCGGCATGGGCCGCGATACGCGAGGCAATCACCCCCTGCCGGACATCCTCCGGGTCGGGCAGGGAGAGGTGCTCGCTGGGGGTGACGTAGCACAGAAAATCGGTGCCGAAGGCAGCGGCGATGGCGCCGCCGATGGCGCCGGTGATGTGATCGTAGCCGGCGGCTACGTCGGTTACCAACGGGCCGAGCACGTAGAAGGGCGCTCCCTTACAGACCGACTTCTCCAGCCTGACGTTAGCCTCCACCTGGTCTAAGGGCAGATGCCCGGGGCCCTCGACCATGGCCTGAACCCCGGCCCGCCGGGCCCGCGCCACCAGTTCCCCGATAGCCAGAAGCTCCTCAACCTGGGCACGGTCGGTAGCGTCGGCGATGCAGCCGGGGCGCATCCCGTCGCCCAGGCTCAGGGTAACATCGAACTCCCGCGCCATCTCCAGCAGACGGTCGTAGTACTCGTAGAGGGGGTTTTCCCGTTCGTTATGGAGCATCCAGCCGATGAGAAAGGCCCCGCCGCGAGAGACGACGTCGGCCACCCGGCCCTGCTCCTTGAGCTTGCTAATCGCCTGCTGGGTAACCCCGCAGTGCACGGTTATGAAATCGACCCCGTCACGGATGTGCTCCTCGATGCCGGCGAAGAGGTCGTCAACCGTCATCTTGACGATGGCGCCGCGACTGTCCACGGCGCTAATCGCCGCCTGATAGATGGGCACGGTACCAATGGCCACCGAGCTGGCATCAATAATCGCCTGCCGGATAGCCGAGATGTCGCCGCCGGTAGACAGGTCCATAACGGCATCGGCGCCGGTCTCGACGGCGACCTTAAGCTTCTCCAGCTCGACGTCAAGGCTACAGAAGTCGGAGGAGGTACCGATGTTGGCGTTAACCTTGGTCTTGAGCCCCTGACCGATACCGCAGGGAACCAAATTTCGGTGGTTAATATTGGCCGGAATGACTATCGTACCGTCGGCGACGCCCTTCCTTACGAACTCGGCGTCCACTCCCTCGTCACGGGCCACCAACTCCATCTGAGGCGAGATTACGCCCTCTCGGGCCAGTTCCAGTTGAGTCATGTTCACCTCCAAAAACAACAAAACCAAGGGTACCGGCAGCTAAAGCTAGAACCTTGGTTTTGGGGTCTCTGCCGCATCCCTACGCTCGCATTATCGAGTTCAGGTTCCAAGGGTTGGCTTAAAACAACCTCTCAGCCTTTAAGCACCCCTCGCGGTCAAATCTTATTCAATTCTACGGCTAATATAGCACACTTCCGGCTAAAATGTAAAGCCTTTCAGGCACAGAAAAGAAGCTACGGCTTCCAGCCCCCGGCTAACCCGCCCACTTAAATTAGGTATTGACAACTCCCCGGAAGAGGGCTAAAGTTCTAGCCGGACGCCCGAGAACCCCGAAAACAGGATGCTTTGCTCATCATGTGCGGGATAAAAGAGGGGCACCAGTACCATCGACGAAATAGCGATGGCTGGTACCCCTCTTTCTTTGTGACTCTTAGCTTTTCCAAGAACTAATCCAAGGGGAGGTGATGCCTATTTGACGAAATGATAATGAACTGTCCCTCTCGGGACAGCGGCCCGCACCACGGGCACCCACCCGATAAACCACAAGGGAAAGGAGAGAAAGGAGACAGAGATGAGGAGAATCACCATAACTCTGGTTACGATAGCCATCGTGGCAAGCCTCGTCCTCGGCGGCGTGGTCGCTACCGGATGCACCGGCTCCAGTGACCAGAAGGTACAAGAGCTAGAAGCCGCCGTCCAGGAACTGCAGGCCGTCCGGGAAATTCAAGAGTTAAGGGCCAACTACTGCTACTATACCGACACTAACGACTGGCAGAACATATCGACCTTGTTTACCGACGATGCAGTTTGTGACTTCGGTCCCTTCGGGTTCTATGACGGCAAGGAAGCGGTTATCGAATTCTTCAGAGACCTGCTCCCCGCCGGCATGTCTTTTACGATGCACATGGCGCACAATCCGAAGATTAACGTGACCGGGGATACCGCCACCGGCGAGTGGTATTATGAAGTAGCCGCCACCTCCTCCGATAACCAGGCAACCTGGATAGCCGGAAAATACATCGAGCAATATGTCAAGGTTGGCGGGATGTGGAAGTTCAAGGAGATAGTCGCCGACTGGTATTACAGCACGCCGTACGACCAGGGCTGGGCTGAAGAAGGCATGCTTCATGACCCATCGTAAGAAACGACTAAGCGCTTGAACACCCTCCGTTAAGCCGGCGCGAGCTTTATCATGACCGGTAAAATCGAGGTATCGTGCCCCCCTCCTGCGGGTAGCCTTCTTAAGCTACGAGATAGCCAGGCCGCCCGCAGGAGTGTTTTATGCTTCCCTACCCGCCACCCCGAAAGCTATCACCAGCCGGGGGGCTCCAAGCGCCGGAGCCTTGACAAAGAGGGGGGAAGATATTTAAAGTGTCCCTACCCGCTTAATCCCGGCAAAAGAGAGAAGACCGGCCGCTAAAGCGAGAGGAGTGCTTCAAAATGCCCGCATTTACTAAGAGAACATCGAAAAAGGCAGGCCTACCCCCGGGAACGCTGGTTCACATCGGGGAGCAGAAGACCGAGCAGGTACGGATTACGCTCATCGACTACGACGAAACACAGTTTAAGCAGGCAGAGGTGGAGAAGATTGAGGAGTGCTTTCCCTTCAAGGACAAGCCCACGGTCACCTGGATAAACATCGACGGCCTCCACGATGTCCCGGTCATCGAGAAACTCGGCCGGCACTTCAACCTGCACCCGCTCCTAATGGAGGACATCCTGAACACCGAGCAGCGCCCCAAGATGGAGGACTTCGGAGACTATATCTTTCTCGTCGCCAAGATGCTCTACTACGACGACCAGGCGGGACGGGTCGAGGCAGAGCAGATCAGTCTGATACTGGGCGCAAGCTGGGTTATCTCCTTTCAGGAGCGTCCGGGGGACGTTTTTGACACGGTCAGGGAGAGAATCCAGAAGGGTAAGGGCCGTATCAGAAAGGCGGGGGCCGATTACCTGGCCTACTCCCTGCTCGACGCTATCGTCGATAACTACTTCATAATCATGGAGAAGTTCGGGGACCGGATAGAGGATACGGAAACGGAGCTCGCCGTAAGTCCCACCCCGCAGACCCTGCAGGCCATCCGCGCCATAAAGAAAGAGATGGTCTTCCTGCGTAAGTCGGTGTGGCCCTTAAGAGAGCTGGTCAGCAGCCTGGAGAGAGGCGAGTCGCCGCTAATACACGAGTCCACCGGAGTATACCTCCGGGACGTCTACGACCATACCATCCAGGTTATCGACACCGTGGAGAGCTTCCGGGACATGATTTCCGGCATGCTCGACATCTACCTCTCCAGCATCAGTAACCGCATGAACGAGGTCATGAAGGTGCTCACCATATTCGCCGCCATATTCATCCCGCTCACGTTTGTCGTCGGTATCTACGGCATGAACTTCGAATACATACCCGAGCTAAAGTGGCACTGGGGCTACTTCGGGGT
>JAFGFP010000125.1 GCA_016931015.1 Dehalococcoidales bacterium | reverse complement strand
GCTCAGTTGGAAGAGCACGTTCTTGGTAAGAACGGGGTCACCAGTTCGAATCTGGTTGTGGGCTGAGGAATAAAGGGGGGTCTAAAAATGGCTAAAAAGAAGTTCGAGCGGACTAAACCACACTGTAATGTAGGCACCATCGGTCACGTCGACCATGGTAAGACAACTTTGACCTCGGCGATAACCATGGCCTTATCCAAGACCGGTAGCGGTACCGGTTTTCGCTCGTTTGACAGTATCGACAATGCTCCTGAGGAGAAGGCCCGCGGGTTGACCATTGCCATCGCTCACGTGGAGTATGAGACCGAGAAGCGGCACTACGCTCACATCGATTGTCCCGGCCACGCCGACTTTATCAAGAACATGATAACCGGTGCCGCTCAGATGGACGGGGCGATACTGGTGGTCAGTGCCCCCGACGGCCCGATGCCCCAGACCCGGGAGCACGTCCTGCTCGCCCGCCAGGTGCAGGTACCCTCAATCGTGGTGGCTCTCAATAAAGTTGATATGATGGACGACGAGGAGCTCTTGGAGCTGGTGGAGATGGAGGTTAGGGAGCTTCTCAATAAATACGAGTTTCCCGGTAATGAGATACCGGTGGTGCGCTTGAGCGCGCTCAAGGCGCTTGAGTGCGGCTGCGGCAAACGGGAGTGTCAGTGGTGCGGGGCCATTCTGAAGTTGATGGACGAGGTGGATAGATACATTCCGGTGCCCCCGCGGCCTAAAGACCAGCCCTTCCTGATGCCGGCGGAGGACGTTTTCAGCATCAAGGGCCGGGGCACGGTGGTTACCGGCAGAGTGGAGCGGGGAGTGGTTCATCCCGGAGACGAGATTGAGATAGTCGGGCTGCACCACGAGCCCCGCCGCACGGTGGCTACCAGCCTGGAGATGTTCCACAAGTTCCTGGACGAGGCCGAGCCGGGCGATGCCGTGGGGGTGCTGCTCCGGGGCATTGACCGGGACGAGGTGGAGCGGGGCCAGGTGCTGGCGGCACCGGGCACTATCAAGCCGCACACCGAGGCGGAGACCGAGGTCTACGTTTTAAGCAAGGACGAGGGGGGACGTCATACCCCCTTCTTTAACGGCTATAAGCCCCAGTTCTATATCAGAACCACGGATGTTACCGGCAGTATCGGGCTGCCTGAGGGGGTGGAGATGGTGATGCCCGGTGACAATATCAAGATGACGATAAAGCTTATCTACCCCGTAGCTCTGGAGAAGGGCCTGCGTTTTGCTATCCGTGAGGGAGGAAAGACGGTGGGTGCGGGCACGATCACCCGCATCATCGAGTAGTTATGGCTAAGAAGGCTGAGGCCAGGATTATCATTCATCTCGCCTGTACCGAGTGCCGGGAGAGGACGTATACCACCACCAAGAACAAGCGGAACGACACTCAGCGCTTGGAGCTGAAGAAGTACTGTCCTCGCTGCCGGTCTCACCAGCTGCATCGAGAGGTGAAGTAAAACCGGGGCGGTTTAAGAGTAAATCATGGCAAAGAGTACGGTTACCACAGCGACGGTAAGAAGGGGCTTCTCGCCGCGCCGTTTCTTCGGCGATATTACCGCTGAACTGAAGAAGGTGGTCTGGCTTCCCCCCCGCGAGGCTGCCTATCTGACGGGGGTAGTTATTATCGTCACCGTTATCGCCGGCGTGGCGCTGGGCTTCCTGGATATGGGTTTTACCAACCTCGTCAACAACATCTTTTTGGGTGGTTAGGTCTGTCGCTTTCTTCGGGTTAGGCCGGCGTGGTTTTATGGGAGTTATCAGGTAATGGGGCCTTCTGGGTGGCAGGATTCTGAAAGTCTTCAGGGAGAGCTTACCCCGATATGGTCTGGATATTTAAAAAGCTTGTTTCGGTGAGGTCTTGTGGCGGAGCAGACAAAGCCCTGGTTTGTAATTCATACCTACTCCGGTTATGAGGAGCGGGTTAAGAAGAATCTGGCGCAGCGTATCCGGTTCATGGACTCCGAGGGCGAGATTTCGCAGGTAGTTGTCCCTACCGAGGACGAAATCGAGGTCCGGGGCGGGCAGAAGCGGACGGTAAGTAAGAAAATACTGCCCGGTTACGTCCTTATCCAGATGAATATGAGCGACCAGAGCTGGCAGATTGTGCGTAATACGCCGGGAGTGACCGGCTTTGTGGGTAGCGGCGATAAGCCGGTACCATTGCAGGAAGGCGAGGTCAGCCAGATACTAAGGCAAATGGAAGCTGAGACACCCAAGATTAAGATTGGTTTCCGGGAGGGACAGAGCGTCCGGGTGACCGACGGCCCCTTTGTTGACTTCATCGGGGTGGTGGACAGCATCAACTCGGAAAAGGGAAAGGTGAAGGTACTGCTTTCCCTTTTCGGTCGGGAAACACCGGTAGAGCTTGACTTCCTCCAGGTAGAAAAGCTCTAGTTCGCTAGATTCCCGCTTTCCGGGGTAGTTCTAGAATTATTTAGGGAGAACTTTATGGCGAAGAAGGTAAAGGCCGTAATCAAGTTACAGATTCCGGCCGGACAGGCAAATCCCGCCCCGCCGGTAGGCCCGGCTTTGGGACAGCACGGGATTAATATTATGGCCTTCTGTAAGGACTATAACGAGCGTACTGCGGCTCAGACCGGCACCATCGTACCCGTGGAGATAACCGTCTTTGAAGACCGTTCTTTTACCTTTATCACCAAAACACCGCCGACCAGCGACCTACTGAAGAAGGCATTGGGGGTGGAGAAGGGTTCCGGCACTTCGGGAAGGGAGGGAGTGGGGGTGCTATCCCGGGCTAAGCTCCGGGAGATAGCCGAGCTTAAGAGTAAGGACCTGAACGCCACCAGTATCGAGGCAGCCGAGCGGATTATCGAAGGCACCGCTCGGAGCATGGGCATCGAGGTAGAGTAGCAGGCCAAGGAGGTTAGCGTAAAATGGCGGCGAGAGCGTTTTTAGTCCCTCCGGTGCTGATTTTCGGCTCGGGGTCGGCCGCGCAGGTCGGCGAGGAGAGCCGGAAGCTCGGGGGCAACAAGGGTCTCATTATTACCGATGAAATACTGCTTAAACTGGGCGCCCTGGAAGGTATCGAGCAGGCCCTCGGTCAGGCTGACATTCAACATGCGGTGTATGCCGGGGTCTTCACCGAGCCGACGGTAGACTTCGTCGCCGAGGGCGTCCGGAGCTACCAGGAAGCTAACTGCGACTTTTTACTGGCTGTCGGCGGCGGCAGCGCCATCGATACCGCCAAAGCCATCTCCGTGATGGCCGCTAACGGCGGCGCCATTGAGGATTACCAGGGAGCTAACAAGGTCAGCAAGCCGGGAGTCCCCCTGATTGCCGTCCCCACCACGGCCGGCACCGGCAGCGAGGTCACCCAGTTCACCATCATCACCGACACCAAACGCGACGTCAAAATGCTCATCGCCAGCCCCTTCCTTATCCCCGCTAAAGCCATCGTCGACCCGCTGCTGACCCTATCCATGCCACGCGGCCTGACGGCGGCTACCGGCGTTGACGCCCTGACCCACGCTATCGAGGCCTATGTTTCGGTGAAAGCCCAGCCGATGAGCGATATTTTCGCTCTGTCCGCCATCGAGCTTATCTCGGGCAATCTGAGGCAGGCCTGGTCTAACGGCAACAACCGGGAGGCCAGGGAGAAGACCATGCTCGGGGCACTCCAGGCGGGTATCGCCTTCAGCAACTCCTCGGTGGCGCTGGTTCACGGGATGAGTCGGCCCATCGGCGCCTATTTCCACGTCGCCCACGGGGTCTCCAACGCGGCGCTGCTCAGCGTCGTTACCGAGTTCAGCCTGATAGGCACTCCGGAAAGATATGCCCGTATCGCTCAGGCTATGGGGGAGAACACCGACGGCCTCACCGTCCTGGAGGCATCCGATATGGCGGCAGAGGCGATAGCCAGGTTGATAGAAGATATTGAAATACCATCGCTGCCAGAGCTGGGGGTGGAGGAAGAAAAGCTGGACAAGCTGGCTCCCCAGATGGCGGAAGACGCCATTGCCAGCGGCAGCCCGGCCAACAACCCCCGGCAGGCAACTAAAGAAGAAATAGTCGAACTCTATAAGCTCGCTTATGCCCGGTAAAAATAATTGAGAAGGAGGTTTTAAGCATGGCAGTCTTAGAGGAACCGATAAAAGGTGTGCCACTGGTCAAAAACTACATCAACGGGGAATGGGTCGAGTCTAAGGGCGAAATTAAAGATGTCGTCAACCCGGCTAAGAATGAGACCATCGGCAAGGTGCCTATTTCGACCCGGGAAGAGATAGATGCTGCGGTAAAGGCGGCTCATGAGGCCTTTCCCGACTGGAGACGGACGACTCCGGTGGCCCGGGCGAGGTATCTCTTCCGGCTTAAGGAGCTGCTCGAGGAGAATTTCGAGGAGGTCAGCCGAGTTCAGACGCAGGAGCACGGCAAGACGATAGACGAGTCGCGGGGAGAGACGCGACGTGGCACCGAGAACGTCGAGGTGGCCTGTGGCATTCCCACCCTGCAGATGGGCTATAATCTGGAGGACATCGCCACCGGTATCGATGAGTATCTGATTCGTAACCCTCTGGGGGTTTTCGGTATTATCGGGCCGTATAACTTCCCGTTCATGATTCCTCTGTGGTCGGCGCCGTATGCGGTGGCCACCGGTAACTGTGTTATCGTCAAACCGTCGAGCGAAGACCCCTTCAGCCAGATTAAAATCGCCGAGCTTGCGGAAGAAGCCGGTTTCCCGCCCGGGGTGTGGAATGTGGTTAACGGCGGCCGGGTGGTGGTTACCGGGATGCTGGAGCACCCGGGCATTCAGGGGATAGCCTTCGTCGGTTCCACGCCGACTGCTAAGTATATCTATCAGAAGTGCGGCGAGACCGGCAAGCGAGTTATCGCTCAGGGCGGCGCCAAGAACTTTATCGTTATTATGCCGGACTGTAACGTTAACGCCACTATCGCCGGCCTGATGACGTCATTTTTCGGTAATACCGGGCAGAGGTGTCTTGCCGGGGCTAACCTTTTGATTGTCGGCGACGATAACTTCTACAAGAGCTTTCTGGATAAGGTCGCCGATGCGGCCGCGAAGATAGTCATCGGCTACGGGCTCGATGAGTCGGTTCAGATGGGCCCCCTGCGCGACGAAGAGAAGAAGAAGCGCGTCCTGAGCTACATCGAGGGTGGTCTCCAGGCCGGCGCCCGGCTGGTGCTCGACGGGAGAAAGTTCGAGATTAGGGGCGACTATCCGGACACCTGCTTCCTGGGGCCGTCCATCTTTGAGAATGTCACCCTGGATATGAAGATAGGCCGGGAGGAAATCTTCGGGCCGGTGATGAGCGTCCTGCGCGCCAAGGACCTGGGCGAAGCCATCGATATGGTCAACGACTGCGATTTCGGTAACGGTCACGCCATCTTTACTTCCGATGGCAAGAGTGCCCGGCGGTTTCAATATGAGGTAGTCAGCGGTAACGTCGGGATTAATATCGGCATCGTGGCCCCGATGGCCTTCTTCCCCTTCAGCGGCATGAAAGACTCCTTCTTTGGTATATTACACACTCAGGGTAAGGAGGCGGTTCGCTTCTTTACTGAGAGCAAGGTCGTCATCCAGAGGTGGCTTTAATGGGGGGTAGCGATATGAGACTGCAAACGGCTTCTTCGGTTATCAGTTTTTCCAAGGAGCTTGAGGGCGAGTCGGCTAAGTTTTACGAGGCTCTGGCCGAGAAGTTCACCCAGGCTAAAGATAGCTTTCTCGCCTTTGCTAAGGAAAACAAGAAGTATGTCACTCAGGTCGAGAGGGCCTACTACGGGGTTATCACCGATGCCATTGAGGGCTGCTATGCCTTCGATGTGGAACCGGCTGACTACGCCCTTGAGACTAAGCTGGCCGAGGGTGCGGCCTATGCCGATGCCCTGAGTCAGGTGGTTAAGATGGAGGAAGTGATAGTCAGGTTCTACACCGATGCCGCCAAGCAGTCCGAGGTCTTGATGGCGGACGTGCCGCGGGCATTCATGTTCATCGTGAAGAAGAGAAACGAGCGCCTGGCCAAGCTGGCCTCGCTCTAAGGCGGGGCTGATTTACGGGGTCAACCTGGGATATGGGGAGATGACATAGAGATGACAAAACACGGTAAGCAATATCAGGAGGCGGTGAAGCTATTGGATGGGGGAGGCTCTTACTCCCCGCAAGAAGGTATCGAGCTGACCAAGAAGATGGCTTATGCCAAGTTCGATGAGACGGTCGAGCTTCACCTCAGGATGGGGGTTGACCCCAGAAACGCTACCCAGCAGGTGCGCGGGGTGGCGCTACTGCCCCACGGATTGGGGAAAGAGGTACGGGTGCTCGTCTTCGCCCAGGGCGAGGCGGAGAAAATCGCCAAGGATGCCGGCGCTGACTTCGTGGGTAGCGACGATCTGGTGAAGAAGATAGAGGGCGGCTGGTTGGATTT
>JAFGFP010000019.1 GCA_016931015.1 Dehalococcoidales bacterium | reverse complement strand
GTAACCGTGCTGGTATATAAGGACTGGTCGACGAGGTGTACCGGCTATACCAAGTACTGGGAGCCGGCTAAGGCGATAGCTACCCAGCTCAGGAAGAAGGCTAAGCGGCTGGGGCGCCAGTTGGGGTGTCAGGGGCTGGAATGCCACCGCGTAACCCAGTACAAGGAGAAGCTGGCTCGCGAGGAATCCGAGAAGTCGGCCAGCCGATAGAAGTTTGGAGAGCCGAAGTTGCCCGAGGTAGGAAGCAAGACCGTCAAGATAAGGATTGAGAACCTATCCCTATCCTTCGGCGGTGTCAAGGCGCTCAGCGAGGTCAGCTTCGACGTAAACGACGGTGAAATCCTGGCCATTATCGGGCCCAACGGCGCCGGGAAGACCTGTGTTCTCAACTGCATCAACGGCTTCTACAAACCGCAGCAGGGCGAGATTTACTTCGAAGGACAGAGGCTCACCCGCATCCGACCCGACAAGGCAGCCCGTCTGGGACTGGCCAGAACCTTCCAGAACATCGAGCTATTCACGGGACTAAGCACCCTGGACAATATCATGGCCGCCCGGCACGTGCTCATGCAGCAGAACTTCCTGAGCAGCGCCTTCCACTTCGGCTCGGCACAAAGGGAGGAAATCAGGCACCGGAAGACGGTCGAGGACATCATCGATTTCCTGGAGATAGCCTCGATTCGAAAGCAGGTGGTGGGCACCCTCCCCTACGGGCTGCGCAAGCGCGTCGAGCTGGGGCGGGCCCTGGCCCTGGAGCCGAAGGTCTTACTCCTCGACGAGCCCATGGCCGGCATGAACCTGGAAGAGAAGGAAGACATCGCCCGCTTTATCATCGACATCTTCGAGGGGCAGGGGGATACCTACCCCGAGACGCCGGTGCTCCGGGACGGGGTTAGCTGCATCGTGCTCGTTGAGCATGACATGGGGGTGGTCATGGACCTGGCCGACCGGATTATTGTCCTCGATTTCGGGCGCAAGATAGCCGAGGGCACGCCGGAGGAAATCAGGGCTAATCCCAAAGTGATATCCGCCTACCTGGGACAGTCGGAGTAACCGGCCCTACCGGAAAACGACTTAAAGCCAGCGCTTGCGTCGCTTGTAGTGCTTTACCTCACGGTAGCTCTTACGCGTCCCCGTGGCCGAGAGACCCATATAGAACTCCCGCACGTCCTCGTTATGCTTGAGAAAGTCGGCGCTGCCGTCGAGAACGATGCGCCCGTTCTCCATGACGTAGCCGTAGTCGGCGATACCGAGGGCGACACGGACATTCTGCTCCACGAGAAGCACCGAGGTCTCATGCTCCCGGCTGAAGCGCCGAATAATGCCGTAGATTTCCTCGACCATCATGGGGGCCAGGCCCAGCGACGGCTCGTCGAGCATGAGGAGCTGGGGGCTGGCCATTATCGCCCGCCCGACCACCAACATCTGCTGCTCGCCGCCGGAGAGATAGCCGGCGGTGTTGCGCCGTAGCTCCTTAAGGCTCGGGAAATACTGGTAGACCATTTCCAGGTCATCCCGGACGGCGCTACGGTCGCGGCGCTGATAGGCCCCGACCAGCAGGTTCTCCTCGGTGTTCAGGTGCTCGAAAACACGGCGCCCCTCGAGCGCCTGAATGATGCCCAGCTTACCCACCTCTTCGGCGTTACGGTTGGTAATCTTCTGTCCGCGCCACTCGATACTGCCTCCGGTTACCTCGCCTTCCTCGCTACGGAGCAGCCCCGATATCGCCTTGAGGGTGGTGCTCTTACCGGCACCGTTGGCGCCGAGCAGGGCCACAATCTGACCATCGTCAACCCGCAGCGAGACGCCGTGCAGCACCCGGATCACCCCTAGGTAGCTCACCTCAACGTTACTCAGTTCAAGCATAACGATTTCCGCCATCTGTGGGAGCCCCCGTCCCCGACAGGGACTCCCACCTTAATCAATAAATAACTACTGTCCGAACCAGTCGAAGTCCTCGTACTTAATCAGCGGCGCTTCCACCCAGCCGCTGACGGGCACGATTTCACCACTCTGAACCTGGAATACCCTGACCGACTTCGAGAGCCGATTGTCGCCCGGGGTATAGCTCACCGGGCCGTGCAGGCCGCCGGCATCGAAGTTATCGAGCTTCTTAAAGCCGTACTCCTCCACCGCCTGCGGGGTCAGATTATCGACGCCGACATTGTCTATGGCCAGCTGCAGAATCTCGGCCACAATCAGGCCCTCGGCCCACGAGGTGATGTAGTCCATGTTGCCGTAGTCCTCAGGGTGCAGCTCCTGACAGTGCTCCGTCATCTTGGCCATGGCCGGCACGTCGTCACCCCAGTTTACCGTGGGATAAACCCCGAAAACACCCTCGGCATCCGCCCCGGCCAGCTCGACCAGAACGCTGGTGAAGCTGGCATGACCGCAGCCGATGGTAATACCGGGGTACAGGCCCAGGTCAACGGCGTTCTGAATAATGATAGCGGTCTCGTCCGGGGTACTGGAGATGTAGAGGACGTCGGGATTCTCGGTCTTGATTCGGGTCAGGCTTTCCATCTCCGACATGGTAGACGAGGCGTGCTCTTCGGCCGGGAGTATGAGATCGATACCCAATTCGTCAGCCAGTGCCCGGGCGGCATCCAGGGCGCCGTAGCCGGTGGTGTTATTCAGCAGGTGCAGCGCCATCTTGGGCCGGCCCTCACCCTGCCAGATGTTCTCCAGGTAGTAGCTGGCAAAAGCCGCCCAGTCATCGCCGTAGTCCGGCATCTGACCGTAGATATGCTGCGGCGGGTGAGTACACACCGGCGCGCTGAAGACGGTGAAGCCGGGGAACTCGGCCCGGTTGGCAATCTCCATGGAGGCCCCCATCATCTTGGAGGAATTAGTAGTGAAGAACAGGCACCCTTTATCCATCAGCTCGTTAACGATGGTAACCGCCTTAGAGGAATCGTATTCGTTATCGCGCCAGATAACCTCAATCGGGTGCCCGTCGACACCGCCGAGTTCCTCATTGATATACTCGATGCAGTCGAGCTTGGCATCTCCCATGGGACGCCCCTTTGAGGCGGCGGGTCCGGTGTAGCAGATACTAAAGCCTACCTTTAAGCTTGACGCCTCGGGGGCGGCCGGGGACGAGGGGGCGGGGCTACCAGCACAACCACTGCTCAACAAAGGTACCAGGACTATCGTTAAGGCCATGATGGTAGCTAACGCCAACTTTAATGGTCTCTTACTTTTCATTCAGTACTTCTCCTTCTCTAAGTATTTTTAGCAAGCCACTTAAGGAATGCTACATTACACCTCCTTCACTATAAGTTATATCAGAAAGGCCAAAGCCGATAAGAAGCCCTGATTAACGCCCAGCGGTGGGCCAGCCCCCGGGGCTCCAGTATCAGGAAGAGCATAATAGCCAAACCGAAGACCATCGGGCCGAGGCCGGTGGTAAATCCGGCCGGCATGGCGAAGGTATCCTCCAAGAGCGGCGAGAGAAAGGTTATCCCCTGCTGCGCCAGGCGAATAAAGAGCACCCCGAGAATGGGCCCGATGGTGGTGCCCAGACCGCCGATAATTATCATGCCGATGTATAATATCGAGTCCGTCATGGTGAAGTTCTCGGCATTCATAAAGCCGGTCCAGTGGGCAAGCAGGGAACCGGCAATCCCGGCCAGAAAACAACCGAGGAAGAAAGCGAGCAGCTTATAGCGAAAGAGATTAATCCCCATCACCTGGGCGGCAAGGTCGTTATCCCTGATGGCGACAAAGGCCCGACCGACCCGGCTCCGGGCCAGGTTGTTCGTCAGAAAGACCACGATGATGACCACGATCATAATGAGATAGAACTGGCTCGCCTGGCTCACCAGGGAGATGCCGCCGATCGAGGCCGGCGGCACGCTGATACCGACAAAACCCCCGGTAAGGCTGGTCCAGTGATTGATAACCCAGATGATGATAAACTGGGCGGCGATGGTGCTAATCGCCAGGTAAAAACCCTTGACCCGGAGCGAGGGGATACCGAAGACCATCCCCACCAATCCGGCAATACCCCCGGCGGAGATTAGGCCGACCAGGAAGGGAAGCTCAAAGCGGTTGGTCATTATCGCCGAGGTATAGGCCCCCACCGCGATAAAACCGGCGTGCCCGATAGATAGCTGCCCGCAATAGCCGGTCAGGATATTGAGCCCCGTAGCCGCAATCACGGTGATACCGATAAGATTAACCACGCCCAGCCAGTAATTACTCCAGTAGAGCGGGCCGGTGAAGAGAAAGGCCAGGAGCACCGCGAGCCATACCCAGTGCGTCCTGGTACGGAAGACGGCCATATCCTGGGAATAGCTATAGCTACGAATGCCGGTCGGTAAAGACAACTACTAAATCCTTTCTATACGGCGTTCTCCGAACAGGCCGTGGGGCCTGATAAACATCACGATAACGATAATGACAAAGGGGATAATCTCCCTCACCCCGGGCCAGGTGAGCGGGGTAAGGTAACCACCACCGACGTTCTCGGCGAGGCCGATTATAGGCCCGGCGACAATGGCCCCGAGGAAGGAATCGAGACCGCCCAGTATCACCACCGAGAAGGCCTTAAGCCCGGTCTCCACCAGCCCGAAGGTAATGCCGCCGATGCTCGACATGAGGACGCCACCCACCGCCGCCAGCGCACAGGCGAACATCCACGACCGGGAGAAAATCTGAGCCACCGGAATCCCGCAGGCCTGGACGGCCATCTGGTCATCGGCCACCGCCCTCATGACAATGCCCATCCGGTGACGCTTGAAGAAGAGAGTCAGCAGGACAAAGAGGACGACGGAGATAACGGCCGCCCAGAGGTATTCCTGAGAAACGACGGCCGCCCCGACGTGAACCGGCTCATCGGGGAAGAGGCGCGGCAGGGCGGCCACGCTCTTCGGCCAGATAAAGCTGACCATCCCCTCGATAAAGAAGGCCACCCCCAGGGTCACCGTTATCAGGGACAGTATCGGCTGCCCGATAAGAGGGCGCAGGGCGATCCGCTCCACGAGCCAGCCCACCCCCACGGCAAAGAGGACGACCAAGGGCATTCCCAGCCAGACGGGAAAGCCCGCCTGAACCAGCATCCCGTAGGTAAACCAGGAGAAGACCAGTACCAGCTGGCCCAGCGTCAGGTTGGCGACCCCGCTCGACTTCCAGATGAGGACAAAACCCAGCGCAATCAGGGCATAGACCATGCCCACGGTGACGCCGGTAATCGCAAACTGCCCAAACTCTGCCATTATTCCATAATCCTATCGGATACAGTTCTCACCTTGATGGCGGTGCTGATGACGCCCTTATGGCCGTCCCGGTAGGTGACCGGCACCTTGACCTCTACCTCTTTACCGCCACGGTAGATGGTGTCAATCAAATCGCGGTAACGCTCCTCGATGAACGCCCGCCTCAGCTTCCTGGTTCGCGTTAGCTCGGCCTCATCGGGGTCGAATTCCTTGTGCAAAATGACGAACCTCTTGACCCAGGCGGGCTCGGGGAGATAGCTGTTGAGCCGCTCAAGATCGCCCCGTACCAGGTCAGCCACCTCTTCCTTCTGAGAGAGGTCGGCAAAGGCCGTATAGGTCAGGCGGTGGTGCTCCGCCCACTTAGCCAGCAGGGCGAAGTCCACGTTGAGTATCGCCGAGACAAAGTCCCGGTGCCTACCGCCGATAACGATAGCGTTCTTGATATAGGTGCTGAACCTGAGCTGGCTCTCGATATACTGAGGGGCATACGGTACCCCGGAGCTCAGCTCCCCCATGTGCTCCAGCCGGTCGAGGTATATCAGGTGGCCGTCCTCATCGATGTTGACGGCGTCTCCGGTACGGCACCAGCCGCCGACCAGGGTGGCTTCGGTACGAGCCGGGTCTTTATAGTAGCCGCTGAATATCGAATCGCTCCGTACCAGAAGCTCGCCGCTGTCGCTTACCCTGACCTCGGTACCCAACGCCGGACGGCCGACGCTCTCCAGCTTAATCTCACCGCCGGCGTGGGAGGAGATAAAGCCCGCCTCGGTGGTGACGTAGTTCTGCCTCAGCTCGACACCGATGGCGTGAATCAGGCGCAGGATATGCGGGCTCAAGACCGAGCCCCCGGTAACGGCGAACCTGACCTTGGACAACCCCAGCCGGTCTTTCAGAGGCTTAAAGAGAACCTGATAGCCAACCCAGTGGCTGAAGCGCGACCAGAGGCTGAGGCGCTCACCCTGAAGGTCGGCATCGCTAATCTTATGGCCCAAGGGCAGGAAGAGGTTATAGACGGAGCGCCGCAGGGACGAAGCGTATATCATCTTCGCCTGAATGCTGCCCACCAGACTCTCCCACTGCCGCGGCCCATAGCTGGTCAGGCTGGGGCCGACCTCACGGGTGTCTTCGGCTACCGTCTCCGGCTTCTCGGGGAAGTTGAGACGGGCCCCACTCAGCAGATGAGGGATGGTGGTGAAGATGCTGTCCCCCACCCAGGCCGCCGGGAAGTTACTCACCAGCTCGTCCCGGTCGCTTAAGGGGTAGCGGGCCGCGAACTTCCGGGCCGAGCTAATCAGGGCCCGGTGGCTCACGATAACCCCCTTGGGCAGGTCGCTGGTCCCCGAGGTGTAGTAGACAAAGGCGGTATCGTCTCCGCTCTGCTTCATTACCCGCCGGGTAAAAAGGTCGGGGTCGCTCTCCTCAGCGAGCCGCCCCTGCTCCATGACCGCACCGAGGCTGACCAAATTAGGCTGGTCGTAGTTCTTAAGACCCTTGGGATTCCAGTAGATAATCTTCTTAAGCGAGGGCAGCTCGTCCTTGATTTCCAAGAACTTATCCGTCTGCTCCTGGTCGTTAACGATGGCGAACTTAGCCCCAGAGTGGGCGGCGATGTATTTCACCTCGGACGGGGTGGAGTCAACGAAGATACCGGTGGCGATACCACCCCCCGCCTGAGCGGCAAAGGCGCCCCAGAACCACTCCGGCTCGTTATCCCCGATAAGACAGACCACGTCCCCCGCCTCAAGACCGAGGTCCACCAGCCCCAGGGCCAAGTGTTTTACCTTCTGATAGCAGTCGGCCCAGCGGTACCTCTGCCAGATACCGAGCCGCTTACGGCACACGGCCGTGCGCTGAGGCCAGTTCTCATAGTTACGCACCATGAGCTTGGGAATGGTATCCCAGCCTTCGCTTACCGCCATATCAGCGCTATCCTGCTCTCTCATCCTCAGACCCTGGATTCGGGTAATAAAAAACCCCCCGCTTGGGGAGGTATTCCATAACATCTCGAATTCGGACTATATGATTACAATACCTTCAGCTCGCTAACCAGATTTCATACCCTACCCCCCAAGCGCACCTTAGTGCGCCCGGTAAAGACGAATTTTGTCGTTCTCCACTGCCGCTTGCTGGTAGCGAATATCAAATCTGTCTCGACCCTCAATTTGATATGTAGAGAGGGTATCATAACCCGCTCGTCCCTGTCAATAGCCGAGAGCTTACCTAGCGGCCTTTTTCGGCCACCGGGATAGTGGTGCCGGTAGCCTTAGCGATGAGCTTACCATCCTGATTAGTGACCACTATCTCGGAGATACCGACCCGCCGCCCGCTCCTGACCACCCGGCACTCGGCGATAAGCTCGTCACCCACCCCGGCCCCGGCCACGAAATGAATGTTGAACTGGGAAGCCAGGCTAGGGTAGGAAAGCGAGTTGGAGCCGTAGGCAAACGCCTGGTCGGCCACCGCCATGATGATTCCCCCGAAGGTCAATCCGTTAAAGTTCCGGTACTCCGGTTTAAGCTTCATAGCGACCTTAGCGTAGCCCGGACTGAGCTCCTCAAGCTTCATCCCCAGGAAGGAAGCAATGGGCTCGCTGCCACCCTTGGCCTTTAACTCGGTAATATCCGGCGATACCTCTTCTTTTCCCTGCAACATCTTGTCCATAGCTCTCCTTCCTTAAGAATGGCCGTAAGCCCCGGGGACTAACTTAGTTTAAACTCCCGGGCCGCCCGGCGAAAGCCGTCCAGAGAACACTCAAGCGTCTTATCATCAACGCAGTAGGCAATCCGGAAATAGCCCGGCGTCCCGAAACCGCGCCCGGGCACGGTCAGCACCAGGTGCTGCTGTAAGCCCCTGACGAAAGCGACGTCGTCTTCCAGCGGCGAGCGGGGGAACAGGTAGAAGGCCCCACCCGGCTTCACCAGCGAATAGCCCATGCCAGCCAGGTTCTGATACATGAAGTCCCGCTTTTTCTGATAGTCGGCAATATCGACCGTCACCGCCTGCAACTGCCGCACCAGGTGCTGCATCAGGGCCGGGGCGTTAACGTAGCCCAGAACCCGGTTGCAGTGGATAAGCCCCGCCACCAGCTCCTCACGCTGGCAGCAATCAGGATGGACGGCGATATAGCCGATGCGCTCCCCGGCTAGCGCCAGGTCTTTAGAATGTGAGGTAACGACCACGCTCTGTTCGTAGTGGGGCCAGATGTAGGGGTACTTCAAGCCGTCGTAGATGATGCGCCGGTAGGCTTCGTCGCTGATGAGGAATATCTGCCTTCCGAGCCGGGCCGACCCGTCATGGAGCAACCTCCCGAGCTCGCATATAAAATCCTCGCGGTAGACCACCCCGGTCGGGTTGTTGGGGGAGTTTATCACTACCGCCCGGGTCTTCTCCCCCAGGGCACCCGCGATGGTATCCAGAGAGGGGATAAACCGCTCGCCAGCGGCTAAAACCCGGGCCACCCCGCCGTGATTTTCGATATAGCTCAGGTACTCCGGGAAATAGGGGGCAAAGATGATTACCTCGTCGCCCGGGTCCAGTACCGTTTTCAACACTACGTTCAGGGCGCCGGCGGCGCCGCAGGTCATCACCACCTCGTCCTGGGTGAAAGAAATGCCAGCCTCCCGGGAAAGCTGCGCGGCCACCGCCGCCCGGGTCTCGGCGTAACCGGCGTTAGCCATGTAGCGGTGCATCCCGGCGGGCGGGTTCTCCACCAGCCGCTTAAGCTCTCGGTGGAACTCGGCGGGGGGCTCGGTCACCGGATTACCCAGGGAGAGGTCGGCGACGTTCCCGGCACCGTGCTTCTCCTTAAGCTCGGCTCCCTCCTCGAACATCCTCCGTATCCACGACCCCTGCGCCATGCTCTGTCGCACTCTGTCGGAGATAGACACGCCGCATTTCCTTTCTGCCCCGGTTAAAGGCGGTGATATTGAGCTTCTGCACGCCGGGGGGCACCCGCTGCGAGATAATATCCTGCCACACCCGAATCTTGAGCGGGAGAAAGACCGAAGCACACCCCAGCAGAAAGACGTTAAGCGTCCTCAAGTTGCCCAGCGCCTCGACCCGGCTGGTAGCGTCGATGAGGTAGATACGCTTCGTACTACGTTTCAAAATGTTTACTATTTCGTCGTCACCGGGGTAAGTCTCGTCGCCCAGGTTAACCGACAGCGGAAACTGGGCATAGTTGTTAACGACGGCTACCGCCCCGGGGTGGAGATAGTGACTCCAGCGAGCCGCCTCCAGCTTCTCGAAGGCCAACATTATGTCAACTTCGCCCGCCTTAATCAGTGGGGAATAGACCCCGCGACCCAGGCGCACGTGGCTGACGACGCTGCCGCCCCGCTGGGCCATGCCCAAGGTGTCGGTCTTTTTGACGTCGTAGCCGGCGGCCAGGGCCACCTCGCCGATGATATTACTGGCCAGGATAACCCCCTGGCCCCCCACCCCGGTAACAAGCAGGTCAAACTTCTTCATCATAAATCCACTACCTAAATTCGTACGGCCCTTCAGGCCGGAACGGCCACCCCGGACTGTGGGGCTATCGCCTGCTGCGGGCAGACCTGCTCGCAGAGGCCACAGGCATCACCGACACAGGAAGCGGGGTCGATGTAAATCCGCTCGCCCTCCCGGCGAATGGCAGGGCAGCCGATGAGGAGACAGAGCTGGCACTGGTTACACTTCTCGGCATTGATGACCCGGGGCCGGGCCTGCTTTGGAGCACGCACCGCGCAGGGGCCGCGGACGATAATTACGGAAAGCCCGGGGCTATCCAGAGAGCTCCGCAGGGCATTCCTGATGTCTCGGATATTAAAAGCGCTGACCACCCTGACATCGTCAACCCCCACCCCCCGGACGATGTCCTCCAGTTTTACCGCCCGGGCCTCCTTACCCTGCGCCGAGACGCCGGTGCCCGGGTGATGCTGGTGGCCGGTCATGGCCGTCGTCCCGTTATCCAGGATAACCACCGTCATATTTCCCCCGTTATAGACGGCGTCCACCAGCGGGGTAATCCCGGAGTGGAGGAAGGTGGAGTCCCCGATAACGGCCACCACCCGCTGCGAGGTACCTGCTTTAGCCATGCCCAGCGCCTGCCCGATACTGGCCCCCATACAGGCGCAGGTATCCATGGCGTTAAGGGGGGGATAGGCCCCCAGGGTGTAGCAGCCGATGTCGCCGGTAATGACCAGCCCCGTCTCGCCAGCCGTCTTACCCCGGGACTTCGGTGTCCGGGAACGCTTCCCCAGACGGCTGATAACGAAGAAAAACCCGGCGTGGGGACAGCCCGGACACAAGAGCGGCGGGCGCTTGGGCAGCCCCGGAGTTATCTTCAGCCCCGGCGGTGCCACCGCCTCATTCAAGAGGCCGATACGGCGCAGCCCGTCCTCGATGATATCCGGGTTCAGCTCGCCCACCCGGGGAATGAACTCCTTACCCATAACACTAATGCCCATCGCCCGGATGCTCTCCTCGAGGAACGGGTCCAGCTCCTCGATAACAACTAGTCTATCAACCTGAACCGCGAAGTAGCGGATCAGGTTCTCAGGCAGGGGATAGACCATGCCCAGCTTGAGGAAGGAAACCCGGGGAAGCACCTCTCGGGCGTACTGGTAGGCAACGCTGCTACTTATCACCCCCAGGCCCCGGTCGCCCCAGAGCACCTGGTTTAGGGGCATAGTCTCGGCGAAGGTCGCCAGTTTAAGCAGGCGCTCCTCCACCGCCGGGTGCCTGAGCCGGGCATAAGCCGGCACCATGACTCGCTTGGCCACGTCACGCTGGAAACCCACCGTTCTATCCGGCACCACCCGCTCCCGGTCGGTCTTGACCACCGACTTGGAGTGGGAGAGGCGGGTGGTCAGGCGCACCAGCACCGGGGTATCGAACTTCTCGCTAATATCGAAGGCGTGGGCCATGAGCTCGTAAGCCTCCTGGCTGTCGCCGGGTTCGAGCACAGGCACCTTAGCCAGCCGGGCATAGTGGCGGCTGTCCTGTTCATTCTGGGAGCTGTGCATCCCGGGGTCGTCGGCGGTAACCACCACCATACCGGCCCCGACCCCGGTGGTCGAGGCGGCGATAAAGGGGTCGCTGGCCACGTTAAGCCCGACGTGCTTCATGGAGACCAGCGCGCGCACCCCGGCGTAGGAGGCACCCAGGGCCACCTCCATCGCCACTTTCTCGTTGGTCGACCACTCGGCATAGATATCGTCAAAGCGGGCTATGGACTCAAGTATCTCGGTACTCGGGGTTCCGGGATAGGCAGCGGCCACTTCGACACCGGCGTGGTAGGCTCCCAGGGCTAGGGCCTCATTCCCAGACAGTAGCTTTATCATTTCCGCCATATATTATAACACAACCCAGCCTTGCTACGAATGCTCCCACAGACGCTGGCTGCAATGCCGGGTCAGTCCCGCCGCCTTATTGACAAACAGGTAGCCCAGACCCACATAATATATAGTTAAGGAGCCCCGCTATGAGGAGGTAGCCATGTCTGTCTATGTGATGCTTACCAGTCTCACCGATGCCGGCCGGAAAGCCACCGACGAAGACCCGGAAAACTTAAAGGAGATTAATAAAGAGGTGGAGTACATGGGGGTCAAGATTCTGGCCCAGTACGCCCTGCTGGGGCAGTACGACTTCGTCAGCATTCTGGAAGCGCCGAGTAACGAGGCGGTCGCCCGGCTGGCCACCCGACTCAGCGGCAAAGGAACCATGCAGACCCTGACCATGGCGGCGATGAAGCTTGACGACCTCATCGCGGCCCTGAAGAAAAAGGAAACACCTTGGTAGCCGGCTCGGCAAGCCACCCCCACCACCGGACTCAAGGCAGGATAAACCCGATAGACGCTAAGACTTGCCCGCCCGTGTCCCGGGACATTCCCGCCGCGACGAGAGGAGGCAGATAGATAGCGATGTGGCAACCCCAGTACGAGACGATGCCGCGCCCGGAGCTGGCCAAGCTTCAGCTCGAGCGACTTAAGGCACAGGTAGAACGTGTCTACAGTAAGGTTCCCTTCTACCACGCCAGGTTTCAGGAGGCGGGCATAACCCCCGACGACGTTAAGTCCCTGGACGACGTCGCCCGGCTACCCTTCACCAGCAAGAGCGACTTCCGGGATAACTACCCCCTCGGCTTGATGGCCGGGCCGCTCTCCGAGGTAATCAGGGTACACGCCTCTTCCGGCACCACGGGCAAGCCGATAATCGCCCCCTACAGCGCCGGCGACATCGACACCTGGGCCAACCTGATTGCGCGTAACCTGGTCTCGGCCGGGGTGCACAAGGGCGACATCATCCAGAACGTCTACAGCTACGGCCTGTTCACCGGGGGATTGGGCTACCACTACGGAGGCGAAAAGCTGGGGGCGACGGTCATTCCGGCCTCGGTGGGTAACACCAAACGCCAGCTCATGCTCATTCAGGACCTGGGCACCACCGTGCTTACCAGCACCCCGTCTTACGCCCTGATACTGGCCGAGACAGCGCTGGAGATGGGTATCGACCTTACCGCCAGCCAGCTCCGGGTCGGCATCTTAGGGGCCGAGCCGTGGACGGAGAAGATGCGGCAGGAAATCGAAGCCAAGGTCGGTATCAGCGCCATCGATAACTACGGGCTCACCGAGCTCGTCGGGCCCGGGGTAAGCTGCGAGTGCCAGCACAAGCAGGGGATGCACATCTGGGAAGACCACTTCCTGCCCGAGATAGTCGACCCGGCCAGCGGGCAGCCGCTGCCCTACGGCAAGCAGGGCGAACTGGTGCTGACCACCCTCACCAAGGAGGCCCTGCCGGTAATACGCTTCCGCACCCACGACCTGGTTACCCTGCATGCCGATAAGTGCCCCTGCGGGCGCACCTTCGTGCGCATGTCCAAGGTCTGCGGGCGCACCGATGATATGCTTATCATCCGCGGGGTGAACGTCTTCCCGACTCAGATTGAGAGCGCCCTCCTCTCCATC
>JAFGFP010000124.1 GCA_016931015.1 Dehalococcoidales bacterium | reverse complement strand
CTGGTTCTCATCTGCGGCCGCTACGAGGGGGTTGACGAGCGGGTGCGGGAGCATCTGGCCACCGACGAAATCAGCATCGGGGACTATGTGTTAAGCGGCGGCGAGCTGGCCGCCATGGTGGTCGTCGAGGCGGTGGTCAGATTGCTGCCCGGGGTGCTCGGCTCCGAGGAGTCGGCGCAGGATGATTCCTACGCCACCGGGCTTCTGGAGTACCCGCAGTACACCCGCCCTGAGGTATACCGGGGCTGGGCGGTGCCCGGGGTGCTGCTCTCGGGAAATCACGCCCAGATTGCGCGCTGGCGGCGTAAGCAAGCGGTTCTGCGCACCCTAGAACGCCGCCCCGAGCTCCTGGAGCGGGCCGAACTGAGCCCGGAGGAATGGCAGCTGGTAGAAAGCACCCGGCCCTAGCCTGGCACTATGGGCCTTAAGACTTGGAGACGTTAAATCTAGTGAGGGGTCTTAAATAATGAATACGACATTACCGGTTGAAGTCAAACTAAATCCTAACATTCCGGATCTTGCCCCCGGCGATACCGTCAAGGTCAACGTCAAGGTGGTAGAGGGCGATAAGGAGCGCATCCAGCCCTTCAAAGGGGTGGTCATCAAGGTACGCCGCGGCGTTGACGGCGGCAGCTTCACCGTGAGGCGGGTCACCCGCGGTATCGGGGTCGAGCGTACCTTTCTCTTCCAGTCGCCGTTACTGGAGAAGGTAGAGGTAGAGCAGCATGGTAAGGTACGCCGCGCCAAGCTCTACTACCTGCGCCGGCGCAGCGGCAAGACGGCGCGCCTCAGGGAGAGGCGGCTGGAAAAGAAGGAGATGGCTCTGAAGACGCCGGAAGCGGTCCCGGAGCCAGAGCCGGAGCCCGAACCGGAGCCAAGCACCGAGGAGAACTAGACGAAAGCCAGCTTGCCGGAGTCTGGGATGGAGTATGCCGAGGTTAGTGTCAACTCTCCAGCGGCCCGGCGTCTCGCCTTCAGCTATGCCGTCCCGCCCGGTTTGGATATCGAGGTCGGGCAGGCGGTATGGGTCCCCTTCGGCGAAAGAAAGCTTCAGGGCGTCGTCTTATCCTTAAGCGGCACTCCCCCGGACATCGAGACGCGGGAGATAGCCGGCCTTATCGAGCGCCGCCCCTTATTGTCCCCCCACCAGGTGTCGCTGGCGCGCTGGCTGAGCGAGTATTACCTCTCCCCCTTCTTCGAGGCGGTGGCCCTGATGCTGCCCCCGGGCTTTAAACGCAGTCTCACCACCTATCTCTCGGCATCGCCGTCTCTCCAAGAAAGCGACTTAAGCTCTCTACCCCAGGAGCAGAAGCAAGCCCTCGATTTGATTCGCGCCCGGGGCCGGGTCAGCCTTAGGGAGCTGGAGAAGGCCCTGGGTAAGAAGCAGGCCCAGCTCGCATCTTCCCAACTGGTGCGGCGGGGGCTGGCGGTAAGGGACTACGAGCTGGCGGCGGCCCGGGTAAAACCCCGGCTGGAACCCCACCTCAGCCCGGCGATAGCCCCCCATGAAATCGAGCGGGCGATAGACGAACTGCGCAAGAAACGTGCCGGAAAACAGGCGGCCCTGCTCAGCTTTATAGCGCGGCAGTCCTACCCCGTACCCTGGGCGGAAGCCCGAAGCGCGGTTGGCGGCACTAAAGCCACAGCCGATGCCCTGGTGAGCAAAGGTCTTATAAAAGTTGAGCAAATCGAGGTAAGGCGCGACCCGCTCTCCCGCCAGGCAGCCACCCCGCCGTCGGCGCCGCTAACCTTAACAGCGACCCAGAAATCGGCCCTGGAGCGGATAACCTCGGCGCTGCGGGCCGGGGGGAAGCCGGGGGTCTTTCTGCTGCACGGGGTTACCGGAAGCGGTAAGACCGAGGTCTACCTACAGGCCCTGGCGCAGGCGGTCGGGTGGGGGAAGAAGGGCATCGTCCTCGTCCCCGAGATTAGCCTTACCCCGCAGACCATAGAGCGCTTTAGCGCCCGCTTCCCGCACCGGGTGGCCGTCCTGCACAGTAAGCTTTCTCTGGGGGAGCAGTTCGATGAGTGGCAGCGGATACGGAACGGAGAGTGCGATGTCGTTATCGGCCCGCGTAGCGCCGTTTTCGCCCCCCAACCCGACCTGGGTCTGATTATTATCGATGAAGAACACGAGTGGAGCTATAAGCAGCCGGATAGGGCGCCGCGCTATCATGCCCGTGACGTGGCTCTGAAGCTGGCGGAATTGGCCGGAGCCACCGTCGTGCTCGGGAGCGCCACCCCCGATGTCGAGAGCTTCTACCACGCCCAGCGCGGCGACTATCACCTCCTTCAGCTCCCGGAGAGGGTGGTTCCCAACGAAGGCTCGCCCCTGCCTCAGGTCGAGGTCGTCGATATGAGAAAGGAACTCAAGGCCGGTAACCGGAGCATCTTCAGCCGCGCCCTCTCCCAGGCCACTACCGAGGCCATCGCCAACCGCGAGCAGGTGATGCTCTTTCTCAACCGCCGGGGCGGCGCCACCTTCGTTCAGTGCCGTAACTGCGGCTACGTGCTCCGCTGCCGGCGCTGCGAGGTGGTGCTGACCTACCACCTCGACGAGGACGTGCTGGCCTGCCACCAGTGTAACTACCGGAGTCCGGTTCCCCAAGTCTGCCCCCGCTGCTCGAGCCGGCGCATCAAGTTCCTGGGCACCGGCACCCAGAAGCTGGCCCAGCTGGCCCAGGAGAGCTTCCCCGGAGCAAAGCTGCTCCGCTGGGATAGCGATGCCACCAGGGAAAAAGACGCTCACCTTAAGATACTGAACCGGTTCCGTAACCATGAGGCCGACATCCTGGTCGGCACGCAGATGATTGCCAAGGGCCTGGACTTACCCCTGGTAACCCTGGTGGGGGTGGTTAACGCCGACACTAGCCTGAACCTGCCCGACTTTCGGGCCGGGGAGAGAACCTTTCAGCTACTCTCTCAGGTACTGGGCCGGGCCGGGCGGGGTAGCCTGGGGGGACGGGTCGTCATCCAGACCTACTTTCCCGAGAACTACGCAATTCAGGCCGCCGCCAGGCACGATTACGCCCTCTTCTACCAGCAGGAGATAGACTACCGCCGCCAGTTTGCTAACCCGCCGTTCCGTAAGCTTGCCTGCCTTACCTACCACCACACCAACGACACCCTCGGCCAGCGCGAGGCGGAAAGGATGAAGCAGCGCCTCACTGAAGAAATAGATTCCCAGGGGCTAGACAATATAAGCTTAATCGGGCCGGCGCCGGCCTTTATCCACCGGCTGCGGGGCAGGTTTCGCTGGCAGCTCATCCTGCGCGGTAGCGGGTTATCATCCTTTCTGGCCGCGATACCGATACCGCCGGGCTGGACGATAGATATCGACCCGGTAGGCCTGACCTAAGGCCGACTAAGTAGTGGCGCTCCGGGTCAAGGGGCCGGTATAGCGCCGCTCGGCCTGGCCGAGTCCTTCCCAGACACGCTTACTATCCGGCGCCGCCGCTACTTCCTCCGCCTCAGGGGCCAGGTAGAAGAGCTCGCCGAGGCGGTAGTCGGGGAAGGCCTTAATCGCCCCCACGATGAACTTCTGGTTGATGCCGCGCTTGCCCTCGCGAACCCGGTATATCTGACTCACCGAGATGCCCATCGCCTGAGCCAGCTGGGACATGTTCTTGTAGCTATTGTTACTGAGCTCGAAGATTCTCGTCTTGACTATCATAACGACTACCCCCTGGCGACTGCTGACGACACTTTAGCACTTTATTTGCCAGATGTCAATAGGCAAAACAGTATGATACCTTAGCTCGGGGTCTTTATCGACCCTGAACCATGCCAGTTACGGCGTCCTTGCTAAAGGTGCGGCTTGTGTAGTATAGTTTATCCTTAGACGAGTATCGGGCGTGGGTGGGGCCGGGGTTATACCGCGTAGCAGTTAGAGAATGCAGTTTCCAACCAGCACTAAAAGCAAGAGTGAACGTATGGATATCGGGGAGAAGGCCCCCGGCGACCTTTTCGGCAGCCTGGTCGAGCCCGGTCTGGCCGCGCTTCTAAACAGAGTGCGCGACTTTCTTAGCGGTCAGGGCCCCCGGGCCTACCTGGTCGGCGGCCTTATCCGCGATGTGCTCCTTTCCCGAGAGACGGGGGATATTGATATTGCCCTGGAGGGCGATGCTCTGGAGGTTGCCTCCCGGGTAGCTACCGCCTTCGGGGGCAAGTACGTCCGGCTCGATGAAGAAAACCGGGTGGGCCGGGTAATCCTGACGGGAGAGGCTGGCGGCCCGGCCGGTAAGCAGTGGGAGATTGATTTCTCCTCGCTGGTCGGGGGAAATATCGAAGCCGACCTCGCCCGGCGCGATTTTACCATAGACGCCGTGGCGCTTGAGCTGGGCCGTTGGACCGAAGCGCCCCTTATCGACCCCTTCGGGGGCCTGAGCGACCTCCGTCAGGGCACTATCCGGGTGGTCGCACCCTCAGCCTTCACTACGGATGCCGCCCGCTTGCTCAGGGGGGTACGTCTCGCTTACCAGCTCGGTTTCGCTATCGAAAGCGAGACCGAGGCCCTGATAGAGCGCCACTGTCACCTGCTAGCCAGCGTCGCCGGTGAGCGTTTGAGAGAAGAGCTGGTGCGGTTGCTTGCGCTGCCCGGCTCGGGGAAAGTCCTCAGCCACCTCGACGGGCTGGGGCTGCTCACGGCCCTAATCCCGGAGCTGGCGCTGGCCAGGGGAGTCAGCCAGCCCAAGGAGCACTTCTGGGACGTCTTAAGCCACAGCCTGAATGCCGTGGCGGCGGCGGGCTTCGTGCTCGGGGAGGGGGGCTGGCCCTACGCTAATGATAAGGTCCGGGCGGCTATTCCCTGGAATGCCCGACTGGAAGAACACTTCAGCCGGCCGGTAAGCAGCGGCAGCACGCGACGGATACTGCTCAAGCTGGCGGCGCTGCTTCACGACGTCGCCAAGCCGCAAGCAAAGACCATCGAAGCCGACGGCCGCATGCGCTTTCTGGGGCACGCTCAAGCCGGGGCCGATATCACGGTCGCTATCCTGGAGCGGCTCCGCTTCAGCAGCCGTGAGATAAAGCTAACCGAGGCCCTGGTGAGGTATCACCTGAGGCCGACCCAGATGAGCCAGAGCGGGCCGCCCTCGGCGCGGGCTATCTACCGCTACTTTCGCGATACCGGAGACGCCGGTATCGATATCTTATTCCTGAGCCTGGCCGACCACCTGGCTACCAGGGGGCCCCGGCTTGAGCCGGATAACTGGCGGGAGCACACCCAGCTGGTGGACTATGTCCTCACCAAGCGCTTCCAGGAAGAGAAACTGGTCAGGCCGCCCCGGCTGGTCAGCGGCCACGACCTTATCAGCCTTTTCGGTCTCCGCCCCGGCCCCCGCATCGGGGAGCTTCTGGAAGCGGTACGCGAGGCCCAGGCATCGGGTGAAATCAGCAATAGAGACGAGGCCCTGGCCTACTTCGGCCAGTGTCTTTCGCTAAAGAAGAAAGGCGGGCATGGCCAGAAGAAATAGAGTCCCCTTTATCATAATCGCTATTATCTTCGTGCTGGCGATACTGGT
>JAFGFP010000123.1 GCA_016931015.1 Dehalococcoidales bacterium | reverse complement strand
CGCACCCGCTCGTCAACCCCCTCGTAGCGGCCGCAGATGAGAACCAGATGGCGCTGGCCGGCCAGCGCCTGGGCCACCGGCTGCCCCAGGGGACGCCCCTGCGGGGTGAGCAGGATAACGGGTAGCTCCCCGCCGTCGGGGGCCTGGCTTCCCTTTATTTTCTCTACCGCCTCGAAAATAGGCTCCGGTTTAAGCACCATACCGGCCCCACCCCCGTAGGCGTAGTCGTCAACGGTGTGATGTCGGTCGTGGGTGAAGTCGCGGATGTTGTGGATGTTTACCCGCACCAGCCCACGCTCGACCGCCCGCTGTAAGATGCTCTCGGTAAACGGCCCCCGGAACATCTCCGGAAACAGGGTTAAAATATCAATCTGCACGCTATTTCGCCTCGCCGGGCGGAGCCGGGTGCTCCGTAACCTCACCCCGGATAATCTCCACGGCGTGGGGAATCACCGGCAGTATCGCCTCAAGGCACTCCCGAACCGCCTTGGGGCTGCCCGGGAGATTGACGATGAGGCACTCGCCTCTAACCCCGGCGGCCGCCCGGCTCAATATCGCCGTCGGCGTTATCCGGGAGGTCTCCGCCCTCATGGCCTCAGTAAGACCGGGAACGACCTTGTCCACCACGGCCAGGGTCGCCTCCGGGGTAACGTCGCGCTTGGCCAGCCCGGTGCCTCCGGTGGTCAGGATAACGTCCATCTCTCCCCCGTCCG
Organism: Dehalococcoidales bacterium; assembly: GCA_016931015.1. Taxonomy (GTDB): domain Bacteria; phylum Chloroflexota; class Dehalococcoidia; order Dehalococcoidales; family UBA5760; genus UBA5760. The sequence goes on along the minus strand of JAFGFP010000123.1, from coordinate 3,268 downwards.
CCCACTCAGCAATTCGGCCCGAGATAAGCGCCGCCTCGTCAGGGACGACCTGGTACTTGACGACGCTGGCCCCCGCCAGGGAAAGGCTTTCCTTTATTACCTGGCCACTCTTATCGAGGCGCTCTCCCTGCCAGCCCTTGTCGCTAACCGTGATTATGCCGATTCTAAGCATCACCCCGCCTTAAGCATTCTATTTTACCACAGATAACCCGCCTCACCAAAACGTGCCGATTTGGACATATCACACGACAGGGGTATTGACAAAGCTGGGTAGTTATGTTATAGAATGGTAAAAAGTGGTAGTAAGTGGTGGAAAAGGGCAGGTCGATGTTCTTCGGGGAGTTCGACTACAAGGTTGACGAAAAGGGCCGGGTGCTAATCCCGCCCAAGTTCCGGGCCAGTCTCCGGGAGGGGGTGGTCCTGGCGCCGGGGGTGGAGAAGTGCATCACCTGTTACCCGCTGCCGGAATGGAATAAACTGGCCGCGTCCCTGACCACCGGCTCGGTTACCCCGAGCAAGATGAGAAAGCTGAATCGGGCGGTCTTTGCCACCGCCTTCCATATTAATATCGACGGGCAGGGCCGGATAGCCCTGCCCCACCAGCTCCGGGAGCACGCCGGCATCGACGACGAAGCCGTTGTCGCCGGCGCCAACACCTACTTCGAGCTGTGGAACAAAGCGCAATGGCAGGAAGAAAAGGCCCTCAGCCAGGAGCAGTCCTGGCAGATTATTGAGAGCCTGGAGAAGCGCGAATGAGGGCAGATATGCCGGTTCCCGCTCATTTACCGGTTCTCCTTGAGGAGACGGTGAGGGCACTGGCGGTTCGTCCCGGGGGGCGCTACCTGGATTGCACCCTGGGCGACGGCGGCCATGCCCGGGCCATCCTGGAGCGGAGTTCGCCGGGTGGCGAACTTTTAGGTATCGATGCCGACCCCCAGGCGATAGCCGCCGCCGAAGGCCGCCTTCGGGAATACGGGGGAAAGGTGCGGCTGGCTAACGAAAACTTCGCCGACCTGGAGGCCATCTGCATGAAATACGACTTCCGGCCGGTGCACGGCGTCCTCTTCGACCTCGGACTTTCCTCGCGGCAGCTCGGTGACCAGGGCCGCGGTTTTAGCTTTCAAAACGACGGGCCGCTGGACATGCGCTTCAGCCCCGACCAGGAAACTAGCGCCGCCGATATTATTAACCAGTCTTCCGAGGCGGAGCTGGCCGAGATGATACGTAGTTACGGCGAGGAACCCCACAGCCGTCAGATTGCCCGCCGTATCGTTAAGGAGCGTCCCGTAGCCACCACCTTAGAGCTGGCCAAGATAGTCGAGCAGGCGGTCGGCGGCCGGAAGGGTAAAATCCACCCGGCCACCAAGACCTTTCAGGCGCTGCGTATCGCGGTTAACCAGGAGCTTGGGAACCTTAAGTCGGCGCTTGAGCAGGCGGTTAAGCTGCTGGGCTTCGGGGGCCGGCTGGTGGTCATCAGCTATCACTCCCTGGAAGACCGTATCGTGAAGCAGTTTATGAGCCGGGAGTCGAAGGACTGTATCTGCCCGCCGGGTATCCCGAGGTGCGTCTGCGGGCACAGCGCCTCGCTCAGTCTGGTTAACAAAAGGGTTGTCACGCCGTCGCCCGAGGAGGTGGCCGCCAATCCGCGCAGCCGTAGCGCCAAGCTGCGGGCCGCCGAGCGGCTTACTTTTGCCGACTCCGGCGCCGAGGCCGTCGAGAGGTTATGCTTCTCCATCGCGGAGAAGCGGGCTAACGGCTGGCGGCGGCCGGTGCTGCTGCAGAGGCTGCGCACCGCCTTCGGGGCGTCTCAGTTATGGAATATCCCAGCATAACGACAAGGGGGGTATAGCAATGTGAAAACTAGAAGATTTGCTGAAGCTAAAATCCAAAAGGGAGGTGACAGATGAAAAAACGGACCACGTTAGCTTCTATTGATGTTGGCACGACTAAAGTATGCACCATTATCGCTGAAGTAGACGGTAGCGGCGGCCTGCGTATCGTGGGCGTCGGTATCACCCCGTCCAACGGACTGCATAAGGGGCTGGTGGTTAATATCAATGAGGCGAGAGAATCAATCCGCGATTCGGTAAGAAAAGCAGAGCAGGCCTGTGGCTATAAGGTCGAATCGGCCTACGTCGGGGTCACCGGGCGACACGTTACCTCGACCAACAACCGCGGGGTGGTGGCCATCACCCACGGCGACCGCCTGGTACGCCGGGACGACTTAAAGCGGGTTCTGTCCTGTGCCCAGAACATCAAGGTGCCCAGCGACCGGAGACTGCTCCACGTCATTCCTCGTGGTTACGCCATCGACGGACAGATGGGTATCAAGAATCCGGTCGGCATGCACGGCTTCCGGCTGGATGTCGAGACCCACATCATCACGGCGGCGGTAACCTCTGTCCAGAATCTGGTAAAGTGCATCCGCAGCATCGGGTTGGATATCGAAGACCTGGTTCTCGAACCGCTGGCCAGCAGCGAAGCCATCCTGACCCTGGATGAAAAGCAGGTCGGCGTCATCCTGGCCGACATCGGCGGCGGTACCACCGACATCGCCATCTTCAAGGAGGGCAGTATCTGGCACACGGCGATTCTACCCGTGGCCGGCTACCAGCTTACCCGGGATATCGCTATCGGTCTGGGACTGCCGTTCGACGTGGCGGAGGAGATGAAAAAGCGCTACGGCAGCGTCATGCCGGTCTACGAAAGCAAGTCGGAGACCACCAGCGCCATATCCGCCGACGGGCACGGCGTCTCCTATCAGGACCTCTGCGACATCGTCCGGGCCCGGGTCGAGGAAATCATCAGGCTCATCCTGCTTGAGATGCCCCGCTCCGAGTACGAAGAGCTGGTGCCCGCCGGGTTGGTGCTGACGGGAGGTAGCTCCAATCTGTCCGGTATCGAGGCCCTGGGGCGCGACATCCTGCGGCTCCCGGTACGGGTAGGGGTGCCCACCACCATGACCGGCATCAGCGACATCTTACGCGACCCGGCACACGCCACCAGTGTTGGCTTGTTGCTCTGGGGGATGAAACACGAGGGCCGACAGCTCTGGAAATCCCGCGGGCTCCTGCGCCGGTTCTTATCCCGAATTAAAAATCTGTTCCGCTAGCTGCTAGCAGCCGGTGGAACCAAACTGTGAAAGGTACAGAAAGGAGGAGGCGATGGCGAAAACAAGTTTTGTAGCCAACCCAGCTAAGATTAAGGTTATCGGTTTGGGCGGTGGTGGCTGTAATGCGGTAACGCGCATGGTACAGGAGGAGATTCG
>JAFGFP010000122.1 GCA_016931015.1 Dehalococcoidales bacterium | reverse complement strand
GGCATCGACGTGGCTGGCGCTTGCTCGGCTGACGATGACGCGTCCCACCTGGGCTACCGCATTTAAGGTAATGGCCGCTGTGTCCTCCGGCGATTTCCCGTCGGCGAGTATTATCTCCGGGATGCCTTTTCTAAGCTCCCGCCCGTTGTCCAGTTTGGCCAGGTGCTCTATTTGCTGTATTGCCGTGACCCGGATGAGCTTTTCGGCTTCCGCCACGGAAATCTCGCCTCTGGCCAGCTTCTCGAGTAAGTCTCTCATTACCAAGTGTCCTTAGTTTGTATTCTGTGTTGGGATAATATAATATTTTGATTGACTTAATCAAATATTCGGGCCGCGCGTCTTAGCAAATTGAGATTGACGGAGGCATAGTTGTGAGTGATAACGAGTCAGTGACGAGCCGTCAGCGCATAATGGTAATCGATTGTCAGGTAGCCGGGGTTTCCGGGGATATGCTGCTGGGGGCTTTAGTAGACCTGGGCGCCAGCCCGGCGCGGATTTCCGAGGCGCTCAGTACTGCCGTCAGGTTCCTTAACGGGTGTCGTGATTTACGGATAGAGGTTAAAACGGTGAGCCGTTGCGGGATACGGGCGCAGAAGGCAGACGTCCTCTTTGAGGAGGAAGCATCGTCAAGGAATAGTGCTGAGATTAGGGAAGCGGTGGCCGGCGCCGCTCAGGAGATAGCGCTCTCCGGCGGGGCTCGAAAGTTCGCGATAAACGCCGTAGAGACCCTGACCCATGCCGAGAAGACGGTTCACGGTCAGAGCCACCATCATGACGTCCATTTCCATGAGATAGGTTCGGCGGATACCGTGGCCGATATCCTCGGAGTTACAGTGGCCCTCGACGAGTTGGGGATCTTTGCGGACACCACGGTTTACACCACCCCGATTGCCGTCGGCGAGGGCAGCTTGAAAATCTCTCACGGCACGGTAGCCATCCCGGCCCCGGCCACTCTGGAGATACTGCGGGTGAAGCAGCTCCCCATGCTCGGCGGCGCGGTGGCCAGCGAACTGGCGACACCCACCGGCGTTTCTCTGGTAGGAAACCTGGCGCACAAGGTGACCCACAGCTACCCCCCGATGAAGCCGTTGGCTATCGGTTACGGGGCGGGAACCAAGGAGTTTAGCGAGATGGCTAACGTCGTCCGTATTACCCTGGGAGAGCCGCTTACCCGGCGTTTCCAGACGGACGAGATTTACGTACTGGAGACCAATCTGGACGACCTCTCGGGCGAGGTTATCGGTTACACCACGGAGCGGCTGCTCAAGGAAGGCGCCCGGGACTGCTGTATCATCCCGATTTACGCTAAGAAGAACCGCCCCGGCCAGATACTTCAGGTAATAACCGACCGGGATAACATCGAGCGGCTGGTGCAGGTGCTCATCGAGGAAACGGGCACGCTCGGGGTGCGCTTCTTCCCCTGCGACCGGTTTACCCTGGCGCGGGAATCGCTATTGGTTGAAGTGCCGATTGGAGGCAGCCGGGAAAAGGTACGGGTCAAGGTTTCCCGTGACGCTAGTGGCCGGGTTCTTCAGGTTAAGCCGGAGTACATGGATGCCCGGCGGCTGGCGGAGTCGAGCGGCTGCTCCTTGAGGGAGGTCTTGAGATTGATACAGACGGAAGCGTGGCATGAAGTTAGCGGAGAAGATCGACAGGATAGTTGATAAAATCAGACATCGGGAAAGCCTGATTACCGCCCTTTCCGGGGGCGTTGACAGCTCGCTGGTGGCAGCTCTGGCCTACCGGGCGCTGGGAGAAAAGGCGCTGGCGGTAACCATTGCTTCCCCGTTTACCGTTTCGGAAGACCTGCGGGACTCGGCGCGGGTGGCCGGGCATATCGGCATCAGTCACCTTATCGTTAACCTCAACGAGCTGGAGCTGCCGGGATTAAAGGCTAACCCCCCGGAGCGGTGTTACCTCTGTAAGAAATACCGCTTTACCAAGCTAAAGGAGCTTGCCCGAGAGCGGGGCTACCGCGAGGTTGCCGACGGGACAAATCTCGACGACCTGGCAGAGCACCGCCCCGGTCTTAAAGCCAGCCGCGAGCTCGGCGTCTACAGCCCCCTGGTCGAGGGGGAAATGACCAGGGAGGACGTGCTGGCCGCCGCCGAATTTCTCGGTCTGCCGGTAGCCGGCAAGCCTCACAACTCATGCCTGGCGACCAGGGTGCCCTACGGCGAAGAACTCACTATCGCCCGCCTCAAGAGAATCGATGAGGCGGAGCAATACCTGCACGGCCTGCTTAAGACAAAAGACCTGCGCTTAAGAGAGCACGGCTCATTAGTACGCCTGGAGCTGGACCGGGCGGGGGTGTCCCGTCTCCTTGATGAGGCTACCTCGCGTCAGGCGGTGGCGAAGCTTAAGGAACTCGGCTATAGATATATAACCTTAGACGTGGAAGGCTATCGTTTCGGGAGCTTCGACGAGTAGCCAGGTTGCCCTGGTTTTACCTTCGGTTAGTTTGACATAATGTAGTGCCGTTACTGGCAGATGCTTTTAATCCTGAGGTCTAATTCTCCTACTATCCAAACCATTTTATGGTGGGCATAAGCTTATATATCGTTACTTTGGGGGACTCTGCCAGTAGGGGCTCCGCCTTCTTGAGTATATCCTGCCTTATCTTTGATTTATCCCATTCTCGCCAATCCTCGAGCTTCTCCCAGGTGCTCACCAGAGCTATAATATGACGGTCTTGCTCGCTAAGCATGTTCTCGGCGCCGATGAAGCCCGGAAGCTGCATCGCCTGCGACCTGAGCTTACGCAGGATAGGGTCAAAGTCGGCGCCTTCCTTTAGTTTGTATCCGACAATAACCTTTATCATAATCGCCACCTCCCCCTTTTTATAATCTACCGATTCTTAACCCTTAAGTCAATGCAGCTTTAGTTGCTGACTGGGTAATAGTCTCAAGTTGATTCTCTATTAAGGGGGTGTGTACAACGCTGTGATGAAAAGGCGGTTCGGTGAAGACGTGCTTACTTTTCTTAACGAGGCGTGATATTGATATTAGACGACGGAACCTTAAAAAACGACGGAGCATACTTACGGCTAAGCCGCCGCAGCCAGCTCTTTAGCCCAGCTTCGGATGGCGTCCCAATCCCTGGTATCGTAGACCCCCGGCTCCGTCTCTTTATAGCCAGCCGCCTCTATTTGCGGTCTGCCCATTTCGGCAAACTTCTTCGCCCACCAGGGCAAGTGGTTGAAGTCCCAGATGCCACCGAACAAGCCCATAGCGACGGGCTGCAGGTTATACTTGGCGGCCTTTTCTTCGAGGTATTTTGTTCTGGTCGTTTCGAGTGTATTTTCTTTTTCTTCGGGCTCGCTTAAGGCCCCGGCGCCGGATGAGACGAAGAGGGCTACCTTCTTTTGGCTCAGTTCCTTGTGGAACTTCTTTAAGAACTTCTCCGGTTCTTTGGTCCAGCGCGCTATCATCATGCCGCTGCCGACCACTATAAGACTGTACTCGGATATATCGCGGACCTTTTCTTCTTTAGCGTCGACCACTCTGACGTCGCAACCTTCGCCGCGTAGGACACTGGCAATCTCCTCCGAAGTACTCGCGGTCGCCCCGAACCGGGTTCCGTAAACGATAAGCACCTTTTTCGACATGAAGTTCTTATCCTTCCCTCTCTACGATTTCTTTTGCCCAGCCAGCCGCCCGCTCCAGCTCCCCCTCTTTCAGCGGGCCCTCCGAGCCGGTGACAAAAAAGCCTTCCGGTGACGCGACGATGATGGCGCCCTTCTTTTTCAGATTACCGGCAATCCTGCCGGCGGCGTAGCCGAAGATTTTGACCGCTCTCGTCGTCATTCTGGTATCGAAGGTAGCCACCTTGACGCCGTTAATCGCGGCCTGGGAAGCCCCGTTAAGGAAGTCTTTCATCGGTGGGGTCGGTCTCCCTCCGTAGGTCGGGGAGCCGACGATGAGCAGGTCGAGCGATTTAAGCTCGAAGGGGCTGGCTTCCCTGGCGCGAAGCACCTTAACGTCCCCGGTGATAGCGCCGCCGATGGACTTGGCGATTTTCTCCGTGTTGCCGTAAACCGAGTCGTAGACTACTAGAGCCTTCATTAGAGACACCTCCGCATTCTAAAATTGCCCGGTCTCAACCTATATTAGCGAAGCGCTAAGCAGCCTTTAGCCCAGCAGCTTGGCCACTCGCTTAAGCAGCTCCTGGTTATCGAACGGCTTTTGCAAATAGTCCTCCGCCTCCATTAGCATGCCCTCCGACTTGGGAAGGTGCATCTTAGCGGCGTGGGTATGCTCCGTTACGCCGTCGCTGGGATAGACGGTGAGCATCAGAACCGGGATTTCAGAGAAGAAATGGTATCTCGGGTCGGTCTTAAGGTCGTGGCAGATTTCAAAGCCATTTCTTCCCGGCATTATTACATCGAGGATAATCAAATCGGGCCGCTCGTCAACCACCTTGCGCAGGCCTTCATCGCCGTCAGACGCCATCACTACCTGATAGCTCTCGCCGCCGAGCAGGCCTGCCAGGGAGTCCCTAATTCTGGCTTCGTCATCGATTACCAGTATCTTCTTGCCCATATCGATTCTGGCCTCCTAATAATTTGGTGTCCGAATTCCGCCATATTATAATCACCCCCGCCGAGATATGTCCAATATGGAAGATTGTTCTAGAAAACAAAACCTTCCCACCGCCGGTGTGATTAGTTAGAATAATGTTAGGTTAGTTAGTATGATTTAGAGTTATTATCATTGATAAAGGGTCAGTATCGTTCAGGAATAGTAATGTTGGCGGTGGGGTAGAATCAGATAACTGGGGCGAATCAGGTATCCGGTAAGCATACCGGGGGTGGTGGCGACGGTGGTTACCGTTCGAGAGATACGGGTTGACAGTCAAGTAGCTAATGAGGAGGCGCCTCGAAAGCAGCCCCCCTTAGCCTTCAAGTTTGCCGTGCAGCGGATACTGGGGTTGTGCGACACCATTGCCAGCCACTACCCCAGGGGCCGGGTCATCGTGATAATTCAGAGCCCTGACTGTGGGGAGGATACCGG
>JAFGFP010000121.1 GCA_016931015.1 Dehalococcoidales bacterium | reverse complement strand
GTACTCCCCGTGTATCGGCATGAAGAACTTGGGCTTGACCAGGTTCAGGAGCAGCTTCAGCTCTTCCTGGCTGGCGTGCCCGTGGACGTGAACCTGGGCCAGTTTGCTGTAGATAACCTGCGCCCCCTGCTTGAACAGATTGTCAATCGTCCGGTTGATGAGCCCCTCGTTGCCGGGCACCGGGGTCGCCGAGATGACCACGGTGTCGCCGCGCAGGATGTGAACCTGGCGGTGGTCGCGGTTAGCCATGCGCACCAGGGCCGAGGTGGGCTCTCCCTGGCTGCCGGTGGTGATTAAGACAATCTTGTTATGCGGCATGCCTCTTAGCTCGTCGAGCCGGGCCAGGACGCCCTTCGGGTCGCTTAAGTAGCCCAGCTTGAGCGCAATCTGCGACGTCTTTATCATGCTGCGCCCGATAATAAAGACCCGCCGCTGGTGCTTGGCGGCGGCGTCGATAACCTGTTGAATACGGGAGATAAGCGAGGAAAAGGTGGTGATGATGACCCTGCCCTTGGCATTGGCCATGACGTTATCCAGGTTCTCTCCGACCACCTGCTCCGACGGGGTGTAGCCGGGTAGCTCGGCATAGGTGGAGTCGGCGAGGAGCAGTAAAACCCCCTGGTTTCCCAGCTGAGCGAGACGCGACAGGTCGGTGGGTTTACCGCTAACCGGCGTATAGTCAATCTTAAAGTCCCCGCTGTGGACGATGGTGCCCAGCGGAGTGGTTATGATGAGCCCGACGGCGTCGGGGATGCTGTGGCACACCGGGAAGAACTCGATTTTGAATTTCCCCAGGGTGAAGCTGCCCCCGGCGGGGATAACCTTGAGCTTGGCGCCGGCCAGGGCCTTACTCTCTTTAAGCTTAACCGAGATAAGCCCGTTGGTGAGCTTGGTGGAGTAGACCGGCACGTTGAGCTGGGGCAGGATGTAGGGCAGGGCGCCGGTGTGGTCGTCGTGCCCGTGGGTGATAATAATGCCCCTTATCATCTCCTGCCGCTCCAGGAGGTAGTTTATATCGGGGATTACCAGGTCGATGCCCAGCATCTCCTCTTCGGGGAACATGTGGCCGGCGTCGATAACGATGATGTCGTCCTCGAACTCCATGGCCATCATGTTCTTGCCGATTTCGTTGAGTCCGCCGAGGGGTATTATCTTGAGTTTGGCCTTACTCATGGCTCTGGCCCTCGAACATGTTTAGTTGCTTCACCTCCGGCTTAAGGTCGCTCACCGGGGCTGCCTCGGCGAGCAGGGGTGGAATCTTGAGCATATCGGCCATGACTACCTGGCGCAGGCTCTGCTGGTGGAGGGCGGCCGCCGGGTGGTACATGGCAAAGTAAATAACGTTATCCTTTTTGTAGGCGGTGCCGTGGATTTTGCTGATGCTCTTACCGGGGAAAAACATGGCCATCGAGTAGCGCCCCAGGGTGACAATCATGCGGGGCTTGATGAGCTCAATCTGGCGGTCGAGCCATTGACGGCAGGCGTGTATCTCGGTGGGCAGGGGGTCCCGGTTCTGCGGGGGGCGGCACTTAACCACGTTGGTGATGTAGACATCCTCCCGTTTCAGGCCGATAGAGCTAATCAGCTCGTTAAGGAACATCCCGGCGGGCCCGACGAAGGGCTGCCCCTGCTGGTCTTCATGCCACCCCGGTGCCTCCCCGATAAACATGATGTCGGCGTTCTCGGCTCCCTGACCGGGAACGACTTTAGTTCTGTTTTCGGCTAGTACCTGACACCTTTGGCAGGTGAGAATATCTTGACAAAGCTCACTTAGCGCTGACATAACTCTGACACAACGATGGCCTTTCGCCTTCAACTATGATGATAGCATGGGCTATATGTCAAGTCAATCAAACCTAAGGGGGCAGCTAGTACTTCTACAGCCTTATGTTGTCGTAGCTGAAGTGGGGCAGCTTGGCCAGGGCGTAGTTCGAGGGGATGACCCCGGTGGGGCACAGCGGGAAGCACTCGCCGCACTTGGGACACTCCTCGGCGGCAATGTCGGGGAAGAACATCACCTTGCGCTGGCTGCCCCGTCCCACGAAGCCGATGGCGTTCTTGCCCTTGACCTCGTGGCAGTAGCGTACGCACAGTCCGCAGAGGATACAGAAGTCGGGCTCGACGTCGAAGCGGCTCCGGGTGATGCCGTAGCGCCGGGCGTAGTCCTGTATCGCCTTGACCCCGGGGGAGCCGGCCAGCATCAGCTCGAGGAGCATCTTACGAATCTTAACCACCGGCTCCGATTCCGTCTCTACCTTGAGGCCTTCCTCGGCCAGGTAGACGCAGGAAGTGACCAGGCGCTTTTTCTTGCCTTTGGTTATCTCCACCAGGCACAGGCGGCAGGCGCCGCGCGGGGCCAGCTTCTCGTGGTAGCAGAGGGTGGGAATATCAATCCCGGCGCTGCGGGCCGCTTCCAGGATGGAGGTGCCTTCCTCGGTAGTGACCTTCTGGTTATCGATTGTTAGGCTGAGCTTACTCACTTTTCCCCCCTCGTTTTGCGTTTTACTTCCGTCCCGGCAGCGACCGGCTCCGGCACGGGCACGCCGGAGAGCTTGACCACCGCCCCGAAGCGGCTCGGGCAGACCTCGAAGCAGGCGCCGCACTTGGTGCACTTCCCCTGGTCGATAACGTGAATCAGGTTCTTACCCCCGCTGATAGCCTCGACGGGGCAGTTACGGAGGCAGAGGAGGCACGCCTGGCACTTCTCGGGGTCGATGTAGTAGGAGATAAGCTCCTTACAGACGCCGGCGGGACAGCGTTTCTCCTTGACGTGGGCCTGATATTCGTTACGGAAGTATTTAATGGTGCTCAGCACCGGGTTGGGGGCGGTCGCCCCCAGGGCGCAGAGCGAGGCGTCTCTCACCACCTCGGCAAGCTCTTCCAGGAGCTCGATGTCTCCGCTGCGCCCCTCTCCGGCGCAGATTCTGTTCAGTATCTTGAGCATCTGGTAGATGCCCTCGCGGCAGGGGACGCACTGGCCGCAGGACTCCTCGGAGAGGAAGTTTAAGAAGTAGCGGGCGACGTCGACCATGCAGTTATCCTCGTCCATGACGATCATGCCCCCGGAGCCCATCATGGAGCCGACCTTGTTCAGCTCGTCGAAGTCGACCGGGGTGTCAATCAGTTTTTCCGGGATGACCCCGCCCGAAGGCCCGCCGGTCTGCACCGCCTTGAACTTCTTACCCTGAGGGATGCCGCCGCCGATGTCGTAGATAATCTCTCTCAGGGTCATGCCCATGGGCACCTCCACCAGGCCGGTGTTATTCACCTTGCCCACCAGTGAGAAAATCTTGGTGCCCTTGCTCCCCTTGGTGCCGATGCCGTTGAACCAGTCGGCGCCCTTGTCGATAATAAGGGGCACGGTGGCCCAGGTCTCCACGTTGTTTAAGTTGCTCGGCTTACCCCAGATGCCGCTTATCGCGGTGCGGATGTACTTCGGTCTCGGTTCGCCGACCCGCCCCTCGATGGCGGTCATTAAGGCGCTCGATTCCCCGGAGACGAAGGCCCCGGCGCCGCGGTGCACCGTGACCTCGAAGTTAAAACCGGAGCCGAGGATATTCTCTCCCAATAGACCGTAGTCCCGGGCCTGCTCCAGGGCGGCGTAGAGATTTTCCACCGCCAGGGGGTATTCCTGGCGGACATAGACGAACCCCTGGCTCGCCCCGATGGCGTAGGCCCCGATGGTCAGCCCCTCGAGCACGCTGTGGGGGTTCCCCTCAAGCAGGCTGCGGTCCATGTAGGCGCCGGGGTCGCCCTCGTCGGCGTTAACGATGACGTATTTCGGCTCCCCGGGGGCGTTACGGGTCGTCTCCCACTTCATGCCGGCGGGAAAGCCGCCGCCCCCCCGGCCCCTCAGGTTGGCCTTTTTAACCTCGGCAAGCACCGCCTCCGGGGTCATTCCGGAGAGCACCTTGGCCAGGGCGGCGTAGCCGCCGCGGGCGATGTAATCCTCGATGTTCTTGGGGTCGATAAAGCGGTTAGGGCCGAAGACGATGCGGCTCTGGTGCTTGTAGAAGGGGATGTCGCCCTCGTGGATAATCTTCTGGGCGTCCTCGCCCTCATAGAGGAGGCGCTCCACCACCTCGCCCTTAACCAGGGTGGTCTCGATAATCTCGGGGACGTCTTCCGGCTTAACGCGGAGGTAGCATATCTCCTGGGGGAAGATAACCACGATGGTGCCGCGCTCGCAGTAGCCGTGGCAGCCGGTGCGCCGGATGTCCACCTTCTCCTTGAGGCCGTTCTTGCCTATCTCCGCCATAAAGGTCTGGGCCACCTTCTCGCTCCCGTAGGCGTGGCAGCCGGTGCCGGAGCAAATGGTGACACAGGGCTTCTTCGGGTCTCTACGGGCCAGAATCTCCTTGCGGCGGGTTTCCAGGTCAGCGGCCGACTTCAGTCTGGGCATGGCTCTCTCCTTTCCCCTCGCCTATTTGCAGGCGGAGAATAGCTTCTCCATCTCTTCGGTGGACGGGTTACTGTGGTACTCGTCATCGACCACCATCACCGGGCCCAGGGCGCAGCAGCCGAGGCAGTTAACCGTGCTCAGCGAGAAGCGCTGGTCGCTCGAGGTCTCTCCCGGCCTTATCTTTAGGGTGTCGGTAACCTTCTCCAGTAGGCGGGGAGCCCCCCGCACGTGGCAGGCGGTGCCGGTGCACACCGATACCGAGTGACGCCCCTGGGGTACCAGGCTGAAGGCCTTGTAGAAGGTGGCGATGTGGTATATCTGGCTCAAGGGGACATCCAGCTTCTCACTAATCCATATCAGGGCGTCCCGGGGCAGCCAGCGGTTTTCCCGCTGAATGTCGAGCAGTATCTGGATGAGGTAGTTCCGGTCGCCGTGATACTTGTCTACCGTCTGGTCTATCTTGGCAAGCTCCTGAACCATTTGCTTCATCACCTCCTCGCTTCGGTTCCTGGTCTGCGCCAGGGCGTTCAGGTAGTGGCGGGCTTCGGCCTCAATCTGGCCCAGCTCACGGCTGGTGGCCAGTTGCGGGGCGGCTCTCGGGGTGGGCTGGGCCGGGGGCGTTTCCGGTAGCGAGCTACCGGCCAGTAGCTCAAGGCCCTTCAGGAGCACCTCGGTCTTGGTGGGGGAGTTCAGGGCCTTCTGGAGGTGGGCCAGGGTCTCCGCCTGCTCGCTGGTTACCTTAAGGCCGATAAAGGCTGACTTGGTCTTTTTCTTCGCCATTTAAGTTTTACCGTTTAACCACTATAATAAAAGGGGTGGGCGCTCTTGTCAAGGGGTCGGCGCCGTGATTTCAGGCGGCCGGACTTAGCCTTTCGATTTATGGCGACCTGCTCGGTTTCCCGGAAGTTGTTGACAGTATCAGGGTGCGGTTGTAGACTGCAAACGGGAGGTAACATTGAGTATTCTGGATAGAGTTGACCCCGAAATCAGCCGGGCTCTCGGAGCCGAGGTAAAGAGGCAGCGGGAGACGATAAACCTTATCGCCTCGGAGAACTACGCCAGCCATGCGGTGCTTGAGGCGCAGGGCTCGTTTCTCACCGATAAGTATGCCGAGGGCTATCCCGGGCGGCGCTACTACGGCGGCTGCGAGAATGTGGATGCGGTGGAGAAGCTGGCCGTAGCGCGGGTTAAGGAGCTGTTTCACGCCGGGCACGCCAACGTCCAGCCGCACAGCGGGGCGCAGGCGAACATGGCCGCCTATTACGTTCTTCTCGGGCCCGGTGATACCGTCATGGGCATGAGCCTGGCTCACGGCGGTCACCTCACCCACGGCGCCTCGGTGAGCTTTTCGGGCCGGCTCTATAACTTCGTGCCCTACGGGGTTAATCGCGAGACGGAGCGGATTGACTATCGGGAGCTGGAAAGGCTGGTCGTGGAGCACAAGCCCAAGCTGATTGTGGTCGGGGCCAGTGCCTACGCCCGGATTATCGACTTCGAGCAGTTTCGTAATATCGCCGACCTGGTTGGGGCGGCGCTGGTGGCCGACATTGCCCACATCGCTGGTATGGTGGCGGTAGGTCTGCACCCTACCCCGGTGCCCTACGCCGAGGTGATAACCTCGACCACGCATAAGACGCTGCGCGGCCCGCGCGGCGGCTTTATCCTGGGCCGTAAGGAGCTGGCCTCTAAGATAGACGCCGCCGTCTTCCCGGAGATGCAGGGCGGGCCCCTGATGCACGTCATCGCCGCCAAGGCGGTGGCCTTTCAGGAGGCGCTTCAGCCCGAGTTTGCCGACTACCAGCGGGCGCTATTGGATAACGCCCAGGTCTTGGCCCGCGAGCTTAAAGGTCTGGGGCTGCGTCTCGTCTCGGGGGGGACGGATAATCACATGGTGCTGGTCGACCTTACCGGTATCGGGGTGACCGGCCGTGAGGCCGAGGTGGCCCTGGGGGAGGCCGGCATCATCGTTAACCGTAACGCCATCCCCTTCGACCCGCACCCGCCCCGGACGACGAGCGGCATCAGACTGGGCACGCCGGCGGTGACCACGCGTGGCTTCGGTGAGGCGGAGATGAAGCGGATTGCCGCCCTGGTTTTCAGGGTGCTTACCGGGATGGATGACAGTAATCTCCGGGGTAAGGTGCGCCGGGAGGTCAGCGAGCTCTGCCGGCGCTTTCCCCTGCCCGGGGTTGACGACCCGTAGAAAAAGGCCTGGCGACACAGAGGACAGGCTTATTTATAGAGGAGGAGCGACTAATGGACGAGATAAAGGTGTTTAGCGGTAGTGCCCACCCGGCCCTGGCCCAGGCGGTGGCTGATTATCTCAACATCCCCCTGGGTAAGTGCGATGTCTTTGAGTTCACTAACGAGAATATCTTCGTGCGTATCCTGGAGAACGTGCGCCAGCGGGATGCCTTTGTCATCCAGCCCCTCTCCTCCCCGGTCAATAAGAACCTGGTCGAGCTTCTGATTATGATTGACGCCTTAAAGCGTGCCTCGGCGGCGCGCATTACGGCGGTGGTTCCTTACTACGCCTACGGACGCACTGATAAGAAAGACCAGCCCCGGGTGCCGATAACGGCGCGCCTGGTGGCCGACCTGCTTACCGTGGCCGGGGCCAACCGGCTGCTCACCGTCGACCTGCACGCCGCTCAGATTCAGGGCTTCTTTAACATCCCGGTTGACGAGCTCACCGCTCTTTACATCTTGGGCCGCTATTTCGAGGAGAAGGGCCTTAACGACAGCCTGGTGGTGGTGGCTACCGACATCGGGATTTCCAAGCGGGCGCGCGACCTGGCGGAAAAGCTTAATGCCCCCCTGGCCATCGTGGAGAAGAGGCGGGTGGGTAACGCCGACCGCGCCGAAGCCCTGAATATTATCGGTGAGGTTGCGGGTAAGGTAGCGCTCACCGTAGACGACGAGATAGACACGGCCGGTTCCCTGATGAACGTGGTCGAGGCCTTGGGGAAGCGGGGGGCCAGGGAGGTATACTCCTGCTGTACCCACCCCATATTTTCCGGGGAGGCAATCCCCAGGATAGCCGCCTGTCCGGTGAAGGAGGTGGTGGTTACCGATACCGTGCCGGTGGACATTACCAAGAAGCTGGCTAAGATTACCGTCCTGCCGATTGCGCCGCTTTTGGGCGAGGCGATACACCGTATTCACACCGGACTCTCCATAGGAGCCTTGTTTGAGCAGTCGTGAGGAGCTGGTCGAGGTTTACCGGGCCAGCGGGGAGATTGAGGCCCAGGTTATCCGGAGCCTGCTTGAGTATCACGGGATACCGTGCCTCCTACAGGGCGAGGCGGCGCGTAACATCTACGGCCTCACCGTGGACGGGATTGCCGAGGTCAGGGTTATGGTGCGGGCCGAGATGGCGGATAGGGCCAGGTCACTTATCAAGGAAAGGGAAACATGATTAAGTTATTTAGCGGTTTTGGGGACTCTAACGAGAAGGAGCTTAAGCGTCTTCAGCCGCTCGTCGATAGGGTAAACGAGCTTGAGCCGGATTTCGAGAAGCTCAGTGATGAGGAGCTAGGCGCTAAGACCGAGGAGTTTCGGGCTCGGCTTAAGGACGGGGCGACCCTGGACGAGCTCCTGCCCGAGGCCTTTGCCGCCGTCAGGGAGGTGGCGAAGAGGACGCTGGGTCAGCGCCACTACGACGTGCAGCTTCTGGGGGGTATCGTCCTCCATCAGGGTAAGATTGCCGAGATGAAGACCGGCGAGGGGAAAACCCTGGTGGCTACCCTGCCCCTCTATCTCAACTCCCTGGCCGGTAAGGGCTGTCATCTGGTGACCGTTAACGACTATCTGGCCCGGCGCGACCCCTACTGGATGGGGCCGGTCTATCACGCCCTGGGGGTAAGCGTAGCCAGCATCTACCCCATGCAGAGCCCGGACGAGCACACCCCGGCCCGGCTCTACGACCCCGACTACGATTCGGGTAAGGAGCTCGACCCCTGGCGCCACTTCCGCCCCATCCCCCGCGGCGAGGCTTACCGGGCGGACATCACCTACGGCACCAGTAGCGAGTTCGGGTTCGATTATCTTAGGGACAACATGGTGATTGACCTGAGGAGCCGCGTCCAGAAAGAGCTTAATTACGCCATCGTCGACGAGGTGGATAACCTCTTAATCGACGAGGCCCGGACGCCGCTCATCATCAGCGGCCCTGACGAAGAGGCGGGGAAGCTGTACCCGATATTCGCCCAGCTCGTGCCGCGCCTGAGGCCGGAGGCCGACTATGAGATTGATGCCAAGACGCGCACGGCGACCCTGACCGAGGACGGCATGAGCAACATGGAGCGGACGCTGGCTAAGTCGGGCTTACTCAAGTCACCCAGCCTTTACGACCCGTCGAACCACTCGCTGATTCGCCACCTGGAGAGCGCCCTCAAGGCCCACGCCCTCTACAAGAAGGACGTTGACTACGTGGTCAAGGACGGCCAGGTTATTATTGTCGACCAGTTTACGGGGCGGCTCATGGTGGGGCGCCGTTACTCCGAGGGGCTGCATCAGGCGATTGAGGCCAAGGAACGGGTCGTGGTGCAGCGGGAGACCAAGACCTACGCCACGATTACCATCCAGAACTACTTTCGTATGTATCACAAGCTGGCCGGGATGACCGGCACCGCGGTCACCGAGGCCGAGGAGTTCCACAAGATATATGAACTCGAAGTGCTGGTTATTCCCACCAATAAGCCGATGATGCGTCAGGACTACTCGGACCTGATTTATAAAGATGAAGAAGCCAAGTTCAAGGCGGTGGTGCGCGAGATTGACGAGTTCCACCAGCAGGGGCGGCCCATAATCGTGGGCACGGTGTCCATCGAGAAGTCGGAAGACCTGAGCGGCCGCCTGACACGCAAGGGGATAGCGCATCAGGTGCTTAACGCCAAGCTCCACGAGAAGGAGGCGGGTATTATCTCCGACGCGGGTAAGCCGGGGGCGGTCACCGTGGCCACCAATATGGCCGGGCGCGGGGTCGACATTGTCCTCGGGGGCAAGGAGCCGCCCCGGGAGAATAAGAAGGAGTGGCAGGAGTGGCAGAAGCGACACAGTCAGGTCATTGAGGCCGGCGGCCTTCATGTCCTGGCCACCGAGCGCCACGAGGCGCGGCGCATTGATAACCAGCTCCGGGGAAGGTCGGGACGTCAGGGCGACCCGGGCAGCACCCGCTTCTACGTCTCCCTGGAGGACGACATCGTCAAACGCTTCGGCGGCGAGCGCATTAAGGGCTTCATGGAGCGGCTGGGCCTGGATGAGGACACCCCGATTGAGAACCGGTTCATTAACAAGACGATTGAAGACGTGCAGAAGCGGGTCGAGGGCTACCACTTCGATGTCCGTAAGCACCTGGTGGAATACGACGACGTGGTTAACACCCACCGCGAGCTCATCTATGAAGAGCGGCGTAAGATTCTGGGTAATGCCGACCTCAAGGCGAACATTCTGGCCATGGTGGCCCGGGAGATACAGAGTGCGGTGGCCACCTATCTCCCCGAAGACCGTAGCGACGAGTGGGACGTGGTGGGGCTGGTGAGGGAGGTGGGCGCCATTATGCCCCTGCCGCCGGAGCTAACCGCCGATACCCTGGCTAAGATGGAGCCGGGAGAGGTTGAGGCTAAGCTTATTGAGCACTCGGAGGCGCTCTATGAGGCCCGGGAGCAGGAGATGGGCTCGGAGAACGTACGGGTCATGGAGCGGCTGGTGCTGTTACGCATCTTGGACAGCCTGTGGATTGAGCACCTGACGGCTATGGAGGACCGGCGTCGGGAGGCCGGCTGGCAGAGTCTGCGCCAGGTGCGGTCAATCGATGCCTACCGTAGCGTGGGCTTCGAGCAGTTCGAGGAGCTAAAGACCACCTATCAGCACGACGTGGCCCACGCTATCTACCATGTGACCATTAAGAAGAAAGAGGCGCCCCCGAAACAGGTGGAGACGCCCATGGCTCAGGTTAGCCCCGGCAAAGCCTCCGGCCCTAAGAAACCGCCGCCTAAGGTGGCTGATGGTAAGGTAGTCGGTAAGGTTGGGCGTAACGACCCCTGCCCCTGCGGTAGCGGGAAGAAGTACAAAAAATGCTGCGGGCGATGAAAAACGCCGAGGTCGCTAAGGTCTTTCAGGCCATCGCCGACCTCCTTGAGCTCAAAGGGGAGAACCCGTTTAAGATAAGGGCCTACCAGCGGGCGGTCTTCTCTCTGGAGCACCTGCCCCAGGAGGTGGCGGAGCTGGTCGCGGAGGGCCGGCTCAGGGAGGTGCCCGGAGTGGGGGAGGCCATCGCCAAGAAGATTACCGAGTTCGTAACCACCGGCCGTCTCCAGTACTACGAAGAGCTAAAGGCGGAGTTCCCGGAGGGAATGAGCACTCTGCTTGAAGTGCCCGGTATCGGCCCCAAGACGGCCATGCGGCTCGGCAACGAGCTTGACATAAAGTCCCTGGACGAGCTGGAAGAGGCCATTAACGAGGGCCGGGTCGCTGCGCTGCCGCGCCTGGGCGAGAAGACCGTGGAGAACATCCGGCGTCACATTCAGGCTCTTAGGCGTAAAGACCGGCGTATCCCTATCGGCGAGGCGCTCTCGGTAGTGGACGAGATTATGGCCGGCCTCAAGGGTGTGCCCGGCTTAAAGAACCTGACCCCGGCCGGGAGCCTGCGGCGCTTCCGGGAGACCATCGGCGATATTGACCTCATGGGCACCGCCGACGACGCCCCGACGGTGATTCAGGCCTTCGTCAGCCTGCCCCAGGTCAGGGAAATACTGGCCAAAGGCACCACCAAGGCGAGCGTGGTAATGGCCGGGGGGCTTCAGGTCGACTTCAGAATTGTGGAGCACGATTCCTTCGGCTCGCTGCTCCAGCACTTCACGGGCAGTATGCAGCACAACGTTAACCTGCGGGAACGGGCGCACCGCATGGGGCTCAAGCTCTCGGAGTACGGCATCACCGACCTTGCGACGGGTAAATTAGAGAAGTTTACCAGTGAGGCGGATTTCTACCGGCGCCAGGGCCTACAGTTCATGCCCCCGGAGATACGGGAGGGCCAGCAGGAGATAGCCCTGGCCGAGGCGGGTAACATCCCGATGCTGGTGGAATTAGCCGACATCAAGGGCGACCTCCACGTGCACACCGACTGGAGCGACGGCCGCGACAGCCTGGAGGCTATGGCCCAGGCGGCGAAGGCTAAGGGCTACCAATACCTGGCGATTTCCGACCACTCGGCGGGGCGGGGTATCGCTCACGGGCTGGATAACAATCGGCTTAGGCAGCAGATAGAATTGATTAGAGAGCTTAATCAGAAGATAAAGGGGATTCACATCTTTAGCGGCATGGAGGTGGACATCCGGGCCGACGGCAGCCTGGATATGTCCGAGGAGCTGCTTGGGGAGCTGGATATCGTCATTGCGGCGGTGCATTCCGGGATGGGCCAGAGCGAGGCCCGTATGACGGAGCGGCTGATAAGGGCTATGGAGAGTCCGCATGTGGACATCCTGGCGCACCCCACCTGCCGCCTGCTCCAGGCGCGGGAGCCGGTAGCGGCCGATATGGAGGCGGTCTTTCAGGCGGCGCTGCGTACCAATACCGCCCTGGAGATTAACGCCATGCCCAGCCGGCTCGACCTTAAAGACACCCACGTCTATCGGGCGCGGGAGCTGGGGGTTAAGCTGGTTATCAGCACCGATGCCCACGCCGGCGAGCACCTTGATTTCATGCGCTTCGGTATCGGGGTGGCCCGGCGGGGCTGGTGCCGGGCGGCGGACGTACTGAACACCCTGCCTAGGGCGGCGCTCGCCGCCTACTTTGAGCACTAGGGACGGGCTTAGGGATGACGAAACTGGAGATTCGCTTATCTTCCCAATTAGAAGTTACCGGTGGTAGCGCCGAGACTGTAAGGCGGCTGGCCGGGGCGATTACCGGCGGCAAGCACTGGTATCTTGCCTTACTCGAGGCGGTGGGCAAGTGGACGGCGCCTGAGGAGCTGGTCGGCGAGCAGCGCTACCGGTACCTTATCGCCGGCGAGGCGTTTGACTTTCTGCTGCTTACCGAGCGGCTGTGTCAGGCGGTGGACGGGCTCCTCCCCGACGAGGAGAAGGCGGCGCTCCTCTTTCACGGGCGCCCCCCGCTTCGGCTCAGCGAGGCCGAGTTTAAGAGGCTTATCGGCGCCGCCAAGTACCATCAGTACCGCAACTACTTCTACGGCATCACTGTGGAGGAGGCCCTGTTTCTGGCGGTGCAGGACGAGGTGCGTAAGGAGCGGCGGGCGATGGGTTTCACCAGCGAGCGTGACGTGGTTAACGAGGTCTATCACCGGGTATACGGCGCTTCTAAGGGGGTTCTCCTCCGGCGCTTCCGTAAGGAAAAGGGCTACCCCTACCTTAAATCCATCGGCTTAAGCGAGCTTAAGGAGTTTACCTACTGGCTCTTTAAGCATCGTCTGAAGCGCTCGGAAAAGGCCAGGGTGGCCAGCGATACCAGTAAGGCGCTTCGCTGGCTACGGAAGAGCGGTCTTTCCCGGGGGTTCACTTTAAGCGAGCCCCCCGAGTAAAACCTCCGGTCGGGTTTTTAATTCCCCCGCCCTGGAATTTTAGTTCGTTTTGTAGTGCGTCTTTAGCTCTCTACCGGTGCAGTCCGAGCGGAAAGACCCAACGTCCGAACTGGGCGTGAGCGATCACGGCTGCCGAGCCGTAGATGGCGGCGGCGGCCACGAAGATGCCCTCGATGCCGGCCACCTTAGCCGGTACGACGCCGTAGAAGTGTCCCGCCAGCAGCCCGAAGAGTACCGTCAGCGAGACGAATATGAAGAAGTGCACCTTTGATATCTTATAGGCGCCGATTGACATGTAGCCGGTGAAGATGCCCCAGGCTATCATCGTCCAGGCGAGCCCCGGGCCATCAATCGTGATTACGCCGAGCCATTCCATAAGGAAGGCAAAAGCCAGGCCTATCCAGAAGACCCCGTAGGAGGTAAAGGCGGTGAAGCCGAAGGTATCTCCCCGGCGGGCGTCGATTATGCCGGCGATGACCTGAGCGGCTCCGCCCCAGAAGAACCCCCAAATCAGGGGCATGGTGCTGGTTATCAGGCCGATATTGTGGATTTGCAGGAGTAGCGTGGTCAGACCAAAGGCGGCTAATCCCAAGCCGCCGGGATTAGCCCAGATGACGTCGTCTTTTGACATGCAGTAGAACCTCCGTTTTTTAGTTAGTAAACCTCGTCGGCGGCAGCCGATTTAGCTCTGAGTATGATGCTTACCGTGACAAGAGCGATAACCAGGGCCATCCCGGTTACTGGCTTCCCTTTACCAGAGAGGTAACCACCGACGGGTCGGCCAGAGTGGAAGTATCGCCCATCTCCTTGGTATTGCCCGCCGCGATTTTGTTCAGTATGCGCCTCATAATCTTACCGCTTCTGGTTTTGGGAAGACCGTCGGCGAACTGAATCTTATCGGGGGAGGCTATCGGGCCGATTTCCTTACGGACGTGGGCAATCAGCTCCTTCTTCAGTTCTTCGCTCTTCTCCACGCCTACCTTCAGGGTGACGAAGGCGTAGATACCCTGCCCTTTGACCTCGTGGGGCATACCGACTACGGCCGCCTCGGCTACCTTCTCGTGGGATACCAGGGCGCTCTCCACCTCGGCGGTGCCGAGGCGGTGGCCCGAGACGTTAATGACGTCGTCGATACGGCCCATCAGCCAGTAGTAGCCGTCCTCGTCCACCCTGGCCCCGTCCCCGGTGGTGTAGACGCCGGGGAAGCGGACGAAATAGGTATCCTTGAAGCGCTGCGGGTCGCCGTAGACCCCGCGCATCAGTCCCGGCCAGGGGCGCTTGATTACCAGGTAGCCGCCCTCGTTGACGCCGACCTCGGAGCCGTCTTCCCGCAGTATGGCGGGGAGAACCCCGGGGAAGGGCACCGTGGCCGAGCCGGGCTTGATGGGGGTAGCCCCCGGGAAGGGGGTGATGAGGAAGCCGCCGGTCTCGGTCTGCCAGTAGGTGTCCACGATGGGGCAGCGGCCGTTACCGATTATGTTGTAGTACCACATCCAGGCTTCGGGGTTAATCGGCTCCCCGACCGTTCCCAGGATGCGGAGGCAGCTCAAATCATGCTTGGCGGGCCACTCGTCGCCCTCGCGCATGATGGCGCGGATGGCGGTGGGGGCGGTGTAGAAGATGTTGACCTTGTACTTTTCCACTATTTCCCAGTAGCGGTCCGGGTGCGGATAGCTGGGCACGCCCTCGAACATGACGCTGGTCGTACCCAGGGCCAGCGGCCCGTAGAGGATGTAGCTGTGGCCGGTTACCCAGCCGATGTCGGCGGTGCACCAGTAGGTATCTTCCTCTTTAAGGTCGAAGACCCACTTGGCGGTCTGGGAGATGTAGAGAAGATAGCCGGCCTGGGTGTGGAGCACCCCCTTGGGCTTTCCGGTGCTGCCGCTGGTATACAGGATGAAGAGCGGGTCCTCGGAGTCCATGGCTTCCGGTTCGCAGACGGGCTTGATGTCGCCGGCGCCCATCTCGTCGTGCCACCAGCGGTCACGCCCCTCCTCCATGGCGACCCCGATGTCGGCCCGTCTCACCACGATAACGTCCTTTACCGCGGGACACGACTCAAGGGCCTGGTCGGCGTTGTCCTTGCTCCTGATAACCTTGCCGGCGCGGTAGTAGCCGTCGGCGCAGATAAGAAACTCGGACTTGCAGTCCAGGATTCTGTCTCTCAGGGCGTCGGCGCTGAAGCCCCCGAAGACGACGCTGTGGATGGCGCCGATGCGGGCGCAGGCGAGCATGCTGATGGGCAGCTCGAGAATCATGGGAAGGTAGATGGTAACCCGGTCGCCCTTCTTGACGCCGTGCTTTTTGAGGACGTTGGCGAACTTACACACGTAGTAGTGTAGCTCCTGGTAGGTCAGGGTCTGGCTGTCACCGATGTCACCCTCCCAGATCAGCGCCGCCTTGTTGCGCCGCCAGCTCTTGAGGTGCCGGTCCAGGCAGTTATAGCTGACGTTCAGCTTACCGCCCACGAACCACTGGTGCTTGCCTTCCTTGAAGTCCTCGACCAGGACCTTGTCCCATTTCTTAAACCAGTCCAGCTGCTCCGCCATCTCGCCCCAGAACTTCTCAGGGTCGTCGACAGACCTCTGGTATATCTCTTTATACTGGGCCAGACTCTTGATGTATGCCTGCTTACTGAGTTCCTCCGGCGGCTCAAAAACCCTTTTCTCCGCCATCATAGATGTGATTGTATTTTCCGAGACCAAAACCTATTCACCCCTTTCTAAAAATACACTGAAGGATTTACCCCTCAGATTGCCGAGCTTTCTTAAGGTGGCTCTTTAAGTCATTTCCTAAACCACACCAGGGCAGCTCGCCCGGCGAGCTGCCTAATCTTTAGCGTTATTAATGATGGGGGGACCGGTATCCGGTTAGTCCTGTGCCGTAACCCCCAGGCATTGCATAAACGCGGCGTGGAGTCTGTCGGCAACCACTCTGGCGACGCCCTGGTAAATGGGGCAGCCCACCCGGCAGTTGTTGGCGCACAGATTAACGATATCCTCTCCCTTAAAAGTCAAAACCTTGGTCTTCTCGATTGCTTTGGCGGTCGTTGTTGCCACATGGGGAGGGACTACCGCCGACCAACCAATAGTCTCGAAATTGGTGGCCGCTGTAAGTTGCCGTTGGGAAAGCGGACCCAGGTCCAGTACCAAGGCTACCAGGCCCTCTTCGATGACGCGTATTTTTTCCAGTATGGTATTCTGTCGATGAATGATGGCCCCGGGCTCAAATACCTCCGCAGTACACATTTCGGCCACCACTTTGAGGTGCTCATTGCTCAGCTCGCGAAACAGGTCGGACCTCTTTAAAACCTCCAGTTTGTCCATTCGTCCTCTCCTTTCGGGCACACCAGGTCACACTCAAGGTTAGAAAAATTATACACCACCGCCAAATGCCTTGGCAAACTCGACCCGCCTTGAGGTTAAGAATGGATACCTTATTTAGTTTAGCGGCTTTTAGGGTAGAGTCAGGTGCTTCATAACCTGGGATAGCTTTATGTCGCTACCCTTGCCGCGGAGCTTTATCTCGATGGGTTCGTGCCCGCCCCATTTATTGTAGACCCGGCAGACATGGCAGATATCGCTAGCCGTGCCCTCGGGGCTGGCATCGAGGAGCTTACAGTAGGTGCCTTCGATTTGCCAGCAGGGCAGCTGATGGTACTGGAAGGCGGGGCACTCCTTCTTAATGGCGTCGGGGCAGTGGAACATGTCCCAGCAGGGGTTTTTACCTTCCCAGAAGCCGAGAGCCCGTTCCGTAAGGATGTTTCCTTTCACCTCGTTTACCACCCGCTCTATCTCAGCGACATCCTCTATGGTCGTGACCTTTTTCAGGATCTCTTCCAGCCGTCTGGCTATCGCTGTCTCCATGGCCACCTCCTTATACCGTCGGGGCCTTGGTGCCACCTCGCCGCATTGGAAGCCGTAGACCTTGCCCTTACGTTTCCCGGTAGTTATTTTGGCCCACACCGGGTACACGGTGTACCTCTCGAAATCATACACCTTCAGGCTGACTATCTCGGCGCTCTCACCGACCACTTCGGGTAGCGGGCCGCACTTTCTGATGCTGACCGCGTCGCCTATTTGCATGGCCGCCGCTTCCCTTTATGGCCCGGGCTCCGTCTCACTGGCTGCCCGCCATACTCCCTATTTTTATCTTAAGCGCTAACGCTTTAGCTGCCATCCGCTTTAGTGCCTATTTTCCGGGAGCTTTCGGCGAGGCCGGGACGCCCTCCGGCTAAGCATTTTCACCTAGGCATTTCAACCTATGCTTTGGTGCCGGCCCGGCGGCGGCACAGTTGAAGGTGGCGCCGAAACGGCTTATACTGTATTGTAAGATACCGCATTATGAAAACTATCAGCATTCTCTTGGCCGAAGACCATGTCGTGGTGCGCCAAGGCACGCGGCAGCTCTTGGAGCGCGAGCCGGATTTTAAGATTGTCGGCGAGGCCGGCGACGGGGAAGAGGCGGTTAAGCTGGCTAAGGAGCTAAAGCCCGACGTCATCATCATGGATGTCGCTATGCCCAAGCTCAGCGGCGTCGAGGCCACCCGGCAGATTAAGGCGGTGCTGCCGGCGGTTAGCGTCCTGGTGCTCACGGGCTACGACTATGATGAGTATATCTTCAGCATGCTCGAGGCCGGGGCGGCCGGCTATCTCCTGAAGAACGTGAGCGGCGACGAGCTAATCGGCGCCGTGCGGGCGGTCTACGCCGGGGAGCCGATGATTCACCCCGACGTGCTGCGCAAGATGATGACGCGCTTTAAGACGCCGCCGGCGGCAGCGGCGCCGGTTCATGTAAGCTCCCCTTTGAGCGAGCGTGAGATGGAGGTGCTCAAGATAGCGGCCAAGGGGATGAGCAACCGCGATATCGCCGGCGAGCTCTTCATCAGCGAGCGCACCGTTCAGGCTCACATGAGGAGTGTCTTCAATAAGCTGGGAGTAGGTTCTCGTTCTGAGGCGATACTCTACGGGCTCAAGAAGGGCTGGTTCAGTATCGACGAGCTCCCGTAGGCGGCCGGTGTTTTAGGCGGGATAAATGAAACTTGTAAAAAGCCGCTTGTTCTGGGTAATAGTCATTTTTTTTACCCTGGCGTGTGTCCTGCACTACTCTGAGGTAATCGGCGTCCCGGGCACCGTCTATCCCAGCTCTCACTTCGGTCTGAGCCGGCATACCCTGGACCGGATCCTGTTTCTGGTGCCGATTATCAACGCTACCTTTCTTTTCCGGCGGAAGGGGGCCCTGATAAGCTCCGGGGCGGCCCTGGCCGTGATGCTGCCCCGGGCGATTCTCATCTCAGCGGTGCCGCAGGACGCCCTTCTGGAAACCTTCGGCGTCTTTGCC
>JAFGFP010000120.1 GCA_016931015.1 Dehalococcoidales bacterium | reverse complement strand
CGAGGCGCTAGCCAGCCCGTCGAGGCTGCCGAAGCGGCGTGCCAGAACCTCGGCCATCTCGGCGCCGACGTGCCGTATCCCCAGGGCGAAGATAAGCCGGGCCAGGGGCCTTTTTTTGCTATCTTCGATTGTCTTTATCAGATTAGCGGCGCTCTTTTCACCCGCCCTCTCTCTCTTTGCCAGTTGCTCCTTACGGAGAGAATAAAGGTCGGCCACATCCTTAACCAGCCCCTCTCTCAAGAGCATGGCGCTCTGCGACTCCCCGATACCCCTGATATCCATGGCACCCCGGGAGGCAAAGTGCTCCAGGCGCTGCTGGGCCTGAGCCGGGCAGGCGGCGTTGGAGCAGTAGTACATGACCTCGCCCTCGGGCCTGACTATCTCGCCGCCGCACACCGGGCAGGCCGGACGGCCCTTATCCTTATCGAAGACCTTCTCCAGAAGGCTGAACTCTTTTTCCTGGCCGCTGCGCTTACTGGCCACCGGCCCTACCACCTCGGGGATGACCTCGCCGGCGCGCTGGATGATAACGGTATCCCCCTCACGGATGTCCTTGCGCCGGATATCGTCCTCGTTATGCAGCGCCGCCTGCTTGATGGTCACCCCACCTACCGAGACCGGCTCCAGGATGGCGTAGGGGTTGAGGGTGCCGGTGCGCCCGACGCTGATGCCGATTTCCTTAAGTTGGGTAGTCCCCTGAACCGCCGGGAACTTGTAGGCGATGGCCCAGCGCGGCTCGCGGCCGACGTACCCCAAGCGCCCCTGCAGTTCGAGCGAATCCACCTTGACCACGATGCCGTCGGCTTCGTACGGCAGGCCCGCCTTCTGCTCCACCCAACCCTGATAATAGTCCTCGACCTCCTTGATGCTACCGAGCTTCCGGTTATGCGGGTTTATCTTAAAGCCCAGCGAGCCGAGGTAGGCCATCGTCTCCCAGTGGGTATCGGGGGTCGTCTTACCCTCGGCGTAACCCAGCATGTAGATGTAGATGTCCAGGGGGCGCTGGGCGGTGATGCGGGGGTCGAGCTGGCGCACCGAGCCGGCGGCGGCGTTTCTGGGGTTGGCAAAGAGCGCCAGCCCCACCGCCTCGCGCTCCCGGTTCAGCTTACGAAAGCCTTCCCTGGGCAGAAAGACCTCCCCCCGCACCTCGAAGCGGGGCGGGGCCTCTTTTCCAGATACCGCGAGGGGAATGCTGCGGATGGTCCTCAGGTTCTGGGTAATATCCTCCCCCCGCAGGCCATCGCCGCGGGTAGCCCCGGTAGCCAGCCGCCCATCAACGTAGGTCAGAGCCACCGCCAGCCCGTCAATCTTGTGCTCGGCAACAAAGCTAAGCTGCTTTCCGCCCGCCAGCTTCACGGTGCGGGCATACCACGCCGTAAGCTCCTCCTGAGAGAAGACGTTACCCAGAGATAGAAGAGGCAAAGGGTGGTCTACGACGCCGAAGGCCTCCACCGGCGCTGCCCCCACCCGCTGCGTCGGCGAGTCCGGGGTGAGAAACTGGGGGTAGTCCGCCTCCAGCTTCCCGAGCTCTCGCATCAGCCGGTCGTACTCGGCGTCGCTAATCTCCGGGCTGTCCAGGACATAGTAACGGTAGTTGTGATGGTCAAGCTGCGTCCTTAGCTCGCTAATCTTTTCTTTTACATCGTCTAAATCCGCCACCGCTTAAACCCCCGGCATTTTCCTAAAAATTATAGCACATATCAGCCCCCTTGATACCGGGGGAAACTTGCGCCTGACGCCTGTCATAAGATAAACTAGTGGCGGGTAAAGGGCCCGCCGCCGTAAGGCGTAACCTAGAAGGAACGGGACAGGGATGGCTGAGGTTCGCCCCTTCCGGGGCGTACGCTATAACGAACAGATGGTCGGTGACCTCTCCGCAGTCATCTGCCCGCCCTACGACGTCATCACCCCGGAGATTGCCCAGGAGCTTTACCAGCGCAGCGAGTACAACTTCGCCAGGCTGGAGTACGGGTGCCTCCTGCCCCCGGGCACGAGCCCGGAGGAAAAGCACACCCATTCCGCGGCCACCCTAGACGAGTGGCTGGGGAGGGGCATCCTTAAGACCGACGAGAGACCAGCGTTCTATCTCCACGACCACTCCTTCAGCCACCGGGGCCGACAGTACAAGCGGCGCAGCATCCTGGCCAGCATCCGGCTCGAGGAGTGGGATAAGATGGTGGTTCGTCCCCACGAGGGCACCCTGACCCGGGCCAAGGACGACCGGCTAAGTCTGCTCTGGACACTGAACGCTAACACCAGCCCGATTCTGACCCTGTTCGATGATCGGGAAGGCAAGGTCGCTTCGCTACTGGCCCTCGAAGCCGAGAAAGAGCCGGTAATCAATCTGGTTGGCCGCAACGGGGAGGGCCACCGCGTCTGGGCCGTCACCGAGCCCGCAGTCATTAAGCAGATAGTCGCCAGCCTGGCCGATCAGCCGCTCTATATCGCCGACGGGCACCATCGCTACGAGAGCGCCCTTACCTATCAGCGGGAGAGGCGCACCTGCGCCGGAACGGCCTCCGGCGACGAAGGCTTTAACTTCGTGATGATGTCGCTGGTGGCCCTGGCCGACCCCGGGCTTCTTATCCTGTCGCCCCACCGGCTGGTACGAGGGCTGTCACCGGCCGTCTTAAACGAGCTACGGGCCAAGCTGGAATCGTTCTTCGAGATTGAAGAGCTGCCGCTCGGCGCCCCCGACGTCTGGCAGCGGGTCGATACCCTGATAGACAGCCCGGAAACGGGAGCGCCCAGGTTTATTCTCGCCGGCCTGTCACCGGAACAGCTCCTGGTGCTCCGGCTGAGCGACCCCGACGCCGTAAGGCAGATGATACCCTACTTTCACGGGGAGCTCTACGCCAAGCT
>JAFGFP010000119.1 GCA_016931015.1 Dehalococcoidales bacterium | reverse complement strand
ACTGGAGGTAGAGGCTCATCAGAAAGCTCACGGCAAAGGCGGCGCTGTAGTTTAGGAGCAGGGCCAGGTTGGAGAAGGCGAAGACCCGGTTCTTCCTGAAGAGTTCTATCTCAATCAGGGGAAACTTGGAGCCGGTCTGCTGGCGGACGAAGGCGAAAATCCCGTCGGCCCCGGCGGCCACCAGACATATCCCCAGCCCCTGCGGCAGCAGCGAGAAGCCGTAAACCAGGGCGATAAGGGATAACCCGCAGATTAAGGAGCCGGTAGTGTCGAAGCGCTCGCCCTTAGCCTCGGCCCATTCCCCCTTCACCCGGGCGCGGATAAGGGCCACAACGACCACTCCCAGGGGCACGGTGGCCCAGAAGACGCTGCGCCAGCCGAAGTGCTCGGTGAGGATGCCCCCCAGGACGGGGCCCAGGCTGAGCCCGAGATAGGTCATGGCCGTGGTGATACCCAGGGCCCTGCCCCGCTCTCCCCGGGGGAATACCGAGGTTACGATCGCCACCGCAGTGCTGAAAATCATGGCCCCCCCGATGCCCTGAACCACCCGTAAGGCAATAAGTAGTCTGGCGGTGGGGACGAAGGACAGCAGCAGCGAGGCGACGATGTAGACGATGATGCCTAGGGTAAAAATCCGCTTCCGGCCGTGGATATCGGACAGGCGTCCGAAGGGGAGTAGCGACGCCGCCGAGGCCAGGATGTAGGCGGTGGCTATCCAGCCCAAAGCGACAGCGTCCATCCCGAGCTCGCTGCCGATTGAGGGAAGAGCAATATTGACCGAAGAGCTCGTGAAACCCGCCAGAAAAGTAGCCATGGCGGCGACGACTAAGATGGTTCGCTTACTAGCTGAGTTGCTCACACTAACGAATTATTATATCACTCCGGCACGAAAATAAGCTAAATCAGCCGTGACTTAGGCGTCCCGCCTAACCTTTGGCGGCGCGCTGCGTTATATCTTATAGATAACAGAAACGAGGGTAATATCATGAACACGGTGATAGCCGACTACCTGAGGAAACTCGTCTTCCGCCTGCGGTGGCTTGTCATGTCCGACCAGGCGCGCTACGCCTACCTGTGGAACCGTACCCGGAGCACCCTACCTTATTACTACCGGAGCTAGCGACGGGAACGGGCAGGCTTTAACCAACAGAGAGGGGATACCAGTTAACGGGTGACTAAAATGTACAAGGAATATCAACCGATAGCGGAGCCGCTGGACCTGGTCTGGCGCTATGACCCGAAGATATTCGGCAAGAAGTGGCGGGACTGGATTCCCTACAGGATATCAAGCATCCTCTTCGAGTGTCAGAGATGTAACTAAAGGCGGGAAAAACACTTCTTAGAATAGGGACGCCGCCGACCGATTCCGAAGCTATACCCCGGTGCTAACCTGACTTACCGTCCGGGAATCCTCAGCAGCAAACATGTTGCTGTGCGCCAGGTCGTCCAGCAGCTTCTTGAGCACCGTGATGTACTCGTCAACCTTGTTATGGTCGACCCTGACCACTCGATTGGCTACTTCCTGGCAGTACTGGCAGCGGCCGCACTCGGCCAGGCAGTTCTGCTTCTTGAAGAAGTCGATGAAGCCATCGAGAGCTTGATTATCAATGTAGACCTTGGGCGGCGAGGCGATGGTTGAAATCTGGGTGTCCGATAGGTTAGCGGAGATGCATCTGGTCTTGGGACTGAAGTTGTTTATGATGTCGTGCAGATTGCCCGGGTAGCTCTTGGCGGCGTAGGCTTGACTGGCGTTTATAATCCACTCCGTGGACTTAGCCCGGCCTCCGATTTTGAAGAAGTCGATGCCCAGTTCCTCGTAGAGGTGGATGTCCTCGGGCCTTATCCAGCGGGCCTTGATAAGCTGCGAAAGGTCATCAAAGTTGCTCATCGAGCAGTGGAGCACGCAGTAGTCCATGTACCAGCCATTAAGCTGGTTGTGAGTTTGAGAGGCATGTCCCAGGGTGTTGTTGTGATAATACTCGTAGGGACACTGATAAAGACAACTACTGTTAATCAGGATACCGAGTTCACACTTCACGGACTTCCTGATAGCTTCGAGCAGTTTGAAGTCCCGGTTTATGTTGGAATCGAGCATGATGGCGTCAGCGCCCAGAGACTCAAAGAACTGGGCCCGGGCCACGCTGTTGACGTGGGATATGGTCGATACCTCTAGTCTGAGCTGGGGGAACTGACACTTGACCAGCTCCAGCAGGTAAGGCATAGCCACGATGACCCCCTCCACTCCGCTATCGCAGAGCCAGGAGACGTGTTCGCGCAATGCCTCATGAGTGGCCCTGTCCCACTCCATATTATTCATACAGGGGGCATTGAACAGGTAGTGAAAAGGTAGACTCGCCGAACTAGACAGCTTGATGAATTCCTCGGCCTGCTCCAGTGTCATCTGGGGAATATTAGGACCGGAGGCGCCGCTACCCGTCATGGAGGTGGGTAACACGCCATAAAGTTCGATGTCTGCTTCTATACGACTCAGATGAGAAACTAATTCCCTGTCCCAGTTAGAGGGCACAAATAAACGCATATTTACTTCGCTTTATGGTCCGACATCAGCATTCCGGGGCTAGGGTAAGACTTTTGCGTTTCGCCAGACCTCTGAAAACTTTTCTATGTGGCCACATTTCAGCTTGAGTAGAGTTTAACTTCATCGCCCATGCAACCATCATATTTATACTTTGAGTCGCGTCTCGGCGGGTTCTCAAAGAATAACTTCTAGAATAAAGAATCAACTTGTAATATACTATACGGAGAAAACAGGTTTGTCAATAGGCAAACCCCCAATTTTAGCCATTTTTTCTAGGAAGTTAGTATGAATCTAAAAAAAGTCTTGGAAACGACCGCCCGCGAAGTACCTAAAAAGCCAGCCCTTATTTTTGACTCCCGGAGGGTTAATTACCAGGAATTGGATAAGGTATCCAACCGGATTGCCCATGCCCTTATCGAGTCCGGAATGAAAAAGGGAGATCACGCCGCCCTGCTCATGTCCCACAGCCCGGAGTGGGTGAGCCACTACTTCGGGGTTATTAAAGCGGGCGGCGTCGCCGTGCTCTTAAGCACGGCCCTCAAGGCCCCCGAGCTTAGCTCGCTGCTGCGCGATTCCGATGCCAGCATCCTGATTACCGAAAAGCAGTTCTCCCAGCTGCTTACCCCGGTTTTACCAGAGCTTCCCCGGCTGCAGCACGTCCTGGAGATTGATAACGGCTCTTATCGAACCAGGGTTGCTGCCAGCTCGGCGCTGCCTCTGGATACCGAGATTGACCCCGGAGATAAGGTCACTATTATATACACCTCGGGGGTTTTGGGCAGGCAGAAGGGAGTGGTGCACACTCACACCTCGCTGCTGGGCACACCGGAGATAGTCTCCGCCGGCATCGGACGCACCAGGGACGACGTGGTTATCGACCCGAACCCATTCTTCTACCTCCTGGGACTGGGCGAGGTGCTCATCGGCTCCATCATCAAGGGGGCTACGGTGGTAATCGTTCCCCATTTCACCCCCAAGACTATCCTGGAAGTCATCGAGCGGGAAAGGGGCACCATCCTCTACGGGGTGCCGGCCATGCACAACGCCCTGGCCATGATGCGCCGCGAGATTATCGAGAGCCACGACCTGAGCTCGCTGCGGGTAGCCTCCACCGCCGGGGCCAAGACCTCGGCCTACCTCATGGAGATGCTGGAAAATAAGCTCGGGCTGACCCTGTGTGAGACATACGGGCTCTCTGAGCTTTCCGTGGTCTCCATGAGCACCCTGACCGACCGCCGACTGGGGACGGTGGGTAAGCCGATCTGCCAGCTTAAGATAATCGGCGATGACGGCCGAGAGGTGGCTACCGGCGAAATCGGCGAGGCGGTCTTCAAGGTCCCCTGGGCGATGCAGGGCTACTACAAGGCCCCGGAGCTCACGGTTCAGGTATTCAAGGACGGCTGGTTTCACACCGGCGATTCGGTCAGGATGGATGAGGACGGCTACCTTGAGTACATCGAGAAGAAGTCCTTTATCATCGTGACCCCGGCCGGGCTGAAAATCTCTCCCTGGGAGATTGAGAGCCTGCTCTTAAAGCACCCCAGTATCGCCGAGGCCGCCTACGTGGGGGTCAAAATTGCCAAGGACGAGTCAGTGCCCACTGCCTTTGTCGTCCTTGAGAAGGGGCAAAAGCTTACCGATGATGAACTGGCCTGTTTCTGCTACCAAAACCTGGCCGACTTCAAGGTGCCGAAGCGATTCGAGTTTGTGGAGAGCATTCCTAAGACCGGCTCGGGAAAGACCAACCGGCGCGAACTGCAGGAAGGCGAGCTGTAAATCAAAGTAGGCTGGGCTGGCTGGGTTTACTAGGGCTTCTGGGACTGCTGGGTATCTTGGTACACGACCCCAGGTTCTACGCTCTCTACGGCCTGTACGGGCTTTACGCCTTACCCTTACTCAAGAGGCGGTGAGCTCGGATACTATATAAATTACGTTACCTCTCCGTCTCCAGCCACAGCCTCTCCCCGTCGGTGATGAACTCCACGGTGCCGTCTTCGTCGGTGCGGTAGATATTCTCCGCGCCGACCCTTTCTTTAAGTCGCTCTAACACCTCGGTGGTGGGGTGACCATATTCGTTATCGGCCCCCACCTGAATGACGGCCAGCTCGGGGCGGACTACCGCCAGGAACTCGGGGGTCGTCGAGGTATTCGAGCCGTGGTGGGCGATCTTGAGCACGGTGCTCTTGAGATTAGCCCGGCTATAGAGTAGCTCAAGCTCGGTCTCCCACATGATGTCGGCGGTCAGGAGAAAGCTCACCTCCCCCAGACTCAGGCGCAGTACGGCGGCATTATTATCGTCATCGGACTCGGTGTCGACCAAGGAGGGGACTTGGGGATTTAGCACCTCTATCACTACCCCTCCCCCCAGGTCAACCCACTGTCCGGCCTGGGCCGGGGTAGCCTTAATCCCCTTTTCCTCTATTAACCTGAGCCACTCGTTATAGACGCCGGACTCAAAAGCCATCTCCGGGTAGAGCACCTGCTCCACCCGGTATCTATTGAGCACCTCGATAAGGCCGGTGACGTGGTCGGCGCTGGGGTGTGTCAGCACCACAAGCTCTATCGTCCGGTCCCAGAAGGGCATCTTGTCACCCAGCCCGAGACACACCGCCTGGGGGCTGGGGCCGCCGTCGACCAGCACCTGCTGGCTTCCCCTTTGAATGAGAATGGCATCGCCCTGGCCGACATCGAGGAAGCTGACATGGAGCCGGCTGTCGGGCAGGCTCGCCGCCAGGAAAGAGACCAGCACCGCCGCTACCGCCAGGGGCAGCACCAGCCATTTTTTGTTTGATTCCGAAAAGCTAGGCATTATCTTTATCACCGGGTATCGTTATAGTGGCATACTGGGCGGCCAGGATACCGGCCCGGCGGTGCCGGTTATGGAACCAGAGCCCTAGGGCCAGCGCCAGGTAATAGCCGGTGACTATTCCGGGGTGGATGGCGGAGACCTCGATAAAGGCCACCGGAACCGCGGCAAAGGCGTTGACTATTAAGAGGAGATAGGACAGGGGCAGCCAGGCCAGCCAGCCGAAGAACTGGGCTAACGGCAGGGCGATAAATCCAAAGCCGCCCGCCAGGGCGCCGCTAATGATAATCACCGGCAGGGCGGGCAGGGCCAGGAAGGTAACCGGAGGGCCTACCAGGGAGATAATGCCGAAGTAATAAGCCACCAAAGGCCCGACCCCGATAATCGCCCCCAGGCTGACGCTGGCAGCGTCGTTTATCATGCCGGCGAGGCCTGCGGTCTGGCCTTCATCGTCAGTTTTGGCCCTGATTAGGCGCTTGCCCAGGGACTGAAAGCGGGGTGTCACGAAAATAAGGCCGACCATGGCCATAAAGCTCATCTGGAATGAGGCCGTCCACAGAATCTGCGGGCTAACGCCCACCATGACCGCCGCCGCCATCACCAGGGCGGCAATGGCGCTGCGCTGCCGGCCCAGAAGCTCGGACAGGAGGAACAGGCTGGCCATGATGGCGGCGCGGACTACCGGCGGGTGCACGCCGGTAATCAGGACGTAGAGCCAGATGACACCCATTGCCAGCCACACGTAGTGGTAATGGCGCTTACCGAAGAGGCGGATGCCGGCGCTCACCAGAATACCGGCCAGGATACTGAGGTGAAGACCGGAGATAGCCAGAAGGTGAGCGGTGCCGGTGTGCGAGAAATTGTCCTTGACTGCATCCGGGATGTTACTCCGGATACCCAGGGTTATACCCTGCGCCAGTGAGGCCTGAGGCTCGGGTAAGACCCGGGCCAGGGTCTGCGACATACTCTCTCGTATCGAATAAACCCAGGCGAGCGGCTTAAGGCCCCGCCCACTGCCGGTTACCTCTATCTGGGGGTAGAGCATGGTAGTATGAATTCCCTGGTTAGCGAGATAGGCCGGGTAATCAAAGTCGTCGAGTGGGGAGGGGGTTACCGGCTTCCCGATTACCAGTAGCTCGTCGCCGTAGCTATAGCCGGGATAGCGCGGCGTAAATACCAGCGCCGTACCCGATACTTCATGCCAGACACCGTCGATTTCGACAGCGCTGGCCGATAGCCTCAGGTGAATAGTCCTATCTCTAATCTCCGGCTCGGCACTAACCAGCCCTTTAACGGCTACTGTTCCCCGGTCGTTATAGAAGGCGAGATACCCCTCGTCGATAGCGGGCTGAACCGACTGAAAATAGAGGGCGCCTCCGAAAAAGGCAAAGATACAGAGACTGACTACGACCACCGTCCGGCGGTTATGGTGGGGGTGGCAAAGAAAGGGGAGGGGGGCCAGGCCGGTGAAAAAAAGGGCAAGGGGAGGATTAAATCCGGCCCCGGCGAAGATACCGGCTATCCAGGCACAACCCAGATAGATAAGTGTCATAGCTGTAATCCTTAAGACCGGCCAGCGACCGTAATCAGGGGCTCAATCTGCTCCAGGGTCTTAGCGCCGA
The DNA here is from genome assembly GCA_016931015.1 of Dehalococcoidales bacterium. Lineage (GTDB taxonomy): Bacteria > Chloroflexota > Dehalococcoidia > Dehalococcoidales > UBA5760 > UBA5760. The sequence continues at coordinate 4,421 of JAFGFP010000119.1, read as the reverse complement.
TGCCGGATACCTTAGTCAGCTCGCTGGTAGTGCGAAACGGTCCGTGCTCGGTGCGATAGTCGATAATGGCCTGAGCCCTTTCTTTGCCAATCCCCGGCAGCGCCTCGAGCAGCCAGCCTTCGGCCCGGTTAATATCAATCTTTTGGGCGGTTTCACCGGCTTCGCTGTCGATGTAAAGCTCGATTACCTCGCCATCGCCGCCAGCGACTACCCCACCGGCCGCCTGGACGAGCGCCTCGATAGTGTCCTCGGCGGTTAGGGGATAGCGGCCGGGGCTGGCCACGGCGCCGCCGATGTAGACCTCGCCGGTCGTCTCCAAGGTGGGGTAGCTATCGGTTATTGAGATTTCGGCCGGCCGGCCGGCGCTAACTCGCGACCAGACGATAATACCGACTATGGCGATAATGACCACTAGTAGAATGGTAAGCGGCGTCCATAACTTGCTCGTTGTCACTGCGGGCCTCCTGAGTCTGTCTCGGCACTCGGCGGGATGCCCCAAATGGCAAGGCTGGCTGGCTATCTTTGCCATTTGGCTAACTAAGGCTCACAGTACAATAGCAACTCAGACTCTGTCAAACGCCTTATGGCTAGTAGCGAGCCGTTTGTCCGGCATGAGGCAGCGTAGGGCGGCTCTTCTCTCGCTGCTTCTAAGCGGGAGAGATTTATCGCGGGGCTGGAATCGAAAGGGTTGGGATTAAGTGGCGGTCTCCGTTAGGAGGCAATGGACTGACTGGACTAGAGCAGCAAAGTGCCTAAAAGCTAACCTTCGGTCTCCGGGCTGGTCGCCGTCCAGGTGCCCCTCAGGGTGTTCCGTAGCTCCTCTTCTAGCTCGGAGCTGGTGATGGCGATTACCCTGTCCTCGGCCCGAATCGTGGTATCTGCCGAGGGCACCTTGGGCTTCTGTGTCTGGTGAATGACCAGGGCCAGTCTCGTGCCCATGGGTAAGGGGAGCTCTTTAATACGTTTACCCACGGCGCTCGATTCAGCGGGAATCCTTATCTCGACGACCTCTAATCCCTGGTCCCTGATGCTGAGCAGGTGGGTCAGGGGGTGGGTGGGTACCTCTTCCTGTATGTGCTCCAGGATAACACTGGTGCTGCTCACGGTGACGTCGATGCCCAGCTCCTTAAAGACTATCTCATTCTGGGGATTTCGGATACGGGCTATGGTGCGCGGCACCTCAAACTTGTGCTTGGCGACCTGGCAGGCGACCAGGTTATCTTCGTCGTCGCCGGTTACGGCGATGAGCATGTCCGCCCGGCTGGTACCCACCTCGGCCAGGGTGACTGTCTCGCAGCCGTCGCCGTGGACGCAGACGCCGCCCAGCTCGTCGTTAATTATCTGACAGAAGCTGGCATTCTTCTCCACGATAACCACTTCGTGGCCTTCGTGCAAGAGGGCCTTACTCAGATAGTAACCCAGTCGGCCGCCGCCGACAACTATGATATACATACTTAACTCAACCCTCCAGTCTTTCCCGGAGCATCTGGGCGAATATCGTGGTAGGGCTCAAGGTCTCCAGTCCCAGGTTGCTGTATAACTCCTGGCGCAGGGGATCGTAGATACGGCAGACTACCTTAGGCACCTTGAAGATGCGCTTGGCAATCTGGGTGGCCATGACGTTACGGTTGTCCCCCTGGGTCACCGCCACAAAGGCATCGGCCTCCTCGATACCGGCCCGTTTCAGCGCTTCCTGGTCGAGGCCGTTACCCACCAGGGCGGTGCCCTTGAAATCGGGGGGGAGCCGGCGAAAGCTGTAGGCATCCGTATCCAGCAGGGTAACCGAATGCCCGTCACCGTCCAGCAGCGCCGCCAGCCGTGCCCCGACCCGGCCGCAGCCCATGATAACGATTTTCATAGTTTGTAAGACCTCATTACATAGACCTCGCGCAGTCTATTATTCTATTCAGCTTGATAGGGTGCCGACGACACGGTATATGATGATTGGTATAGGATAACGCGGCACGGGCTGTTCTTGAGGACGTAGGGGACGACTTCGCCCAGGCTGAACTCGCCGAAGCGCATCTTGTAGGCGATACCGAGCAGAATTAGATCGATTTCTCGCTCGACTGCCTCGTTAATGATGGCCGGTCCGGCCTCACGGGCCTGAAGCACCTCGGTATCCATACGGCAGCCTACCTTGCGGGCGACCTCTTCCATGCTTTCCAGTATTTCCTCGGCCTTCTGAATCTCCGGCTCAATCTCGGCGTCCAAAGGCAGATCACGCGTCAGGGTAATGATATAGATAGCGTGCACCTGGCTCTTATTCTGCTTGGCCAGACCGCAGGCCAGCTCGACCGCTTCCTCATCGGCCCTGGTTCCGGTAACCGGAATCAGGATTCGGTCGATTTTCAACCGGTCGCTTTCCCGTCTTTCATTCAGCACGGCCCATTATACCCCTCTTGTCAAAAGGTGGCAAATCCTGATGAGCCCGGTCTTTCTTTACAATCGTAAGTCACTCTAGCGCCATCTCCAGAAGGACGGGGCCAGGATAGAAAACACCGTTAATAACTCAAGACGCCCCGCCAGCATACATACCATAAGAACGACCTTGCCCCCGGCGGGAATCAGAGCATAGTCCGCTGCCGGGCCGACCAGACCTAAGCCCGGGCCGACAGTCCCCAACGTTGCAACGACCGAAGATAGAGCACTGATGAGGTCTAGCCCCAGGGCACTCATGATAAGAGACCCTATGATGATAGTGGCAAGATATAAGATAGCCATGCCGATGATTCCCGATACGACCTTCTCCGAGAGGACACTGTCCCCCACCTTTATCGGGATTACCAGCTTGGGGTTAAAGGTCAGTGCAATACGGCGGAAGGTATATTTGAACAGCACCATTAGCCTGACCACCTTTATGCCCGCCGCCGTTGAACCGGCTGAACCTCCGACTACCATCAAAGTGAGCAAAACCGCCCGGGAGAAGGCCGGCCAGAGGTTAAAGTCAACGGTGCTGAAGCCGGTAGTGGTCATAATCGACACGGTCTGAAAGCTCCCGTGCCGGAAGGCCTCGCCGACGGGCATCCCCATGACGTTCATCAGGTTGATCGCCACGAGCACGGTTGCCCCCGCCAGTAAGCCGATATACCAGCGGAACTCGGGGTTACCGAAGAGGTACGATACCTGGCGTCTCCCCAGAGCCAGGTAATGGAGCCCGAAGTTTATCCCGGAAATTGTCATAAAGGCGACGACAATGCCCTCGACGACGACGCTGTTATAGGCAGCGATACTGAGAGTCTTGGCGCAGAAGCCCCCGGTGGGCATGGTGCCGAAGGTGACGGTCAGGGCATCGAAGGCAGGTATCCCCCCCGCCTTCCAAAGCAAAAGGAATTCCAGCAGGGAAAAGGCTACATAGAGATACCACAGCGACTTTACGGTATCCCGAATCCGGGCCGTGAGGCGTTCGGTCTGAGGGCCAGGCAGCTCAGCATCGATCAGATGGGCGGCCCCCATGCCGAAGAGGGGAAACAGGGCCACGAAGAGGGTGATTATCCCCATGCCTCCCAGCCACTGGGTAAAGTTGCGCCACAGGAGTATACCCTGGGCATGGCTCTCGATTGCGGTAAGCACGGTGGCTCCGGTACCAGTGTAGCCGGATATCGCCTCGAAGAAGGCATCAAGATAGCTGGGGAAGGTTCCCGCCAGCTGATAGGGCAGGGCACTGAAGAGCGAGGCCAGTACCCACCCACCGGTGACCAGCAGCAGCGCCTCCCGGCGGCTGAATCTCCCCCCACCGCCTGGAGTCAGGCGCCAGACAAGCAGGCCGGAACCGACGGTAATGCCGATTGAGATAGCGAAGGCCACGGACACCGACTCTCCACGATAGAGGCTCCAAATCAGGGGGAAGAGCATGGCTAGCCCGAGACCGGTCATTAACAGCCCCAGGTAGTGGACAACAACCTTTATTCTCATGGCTTGCTTTTGGGCATGAAAAGCCTTTCCACAGCCGCCGTCTGGGCGAGCGGCGAGACGATAACAACATGGTCGTCGCTGTGGACTACGCTGTTACCGGGAGGAATGATGACGGTATTATTCCGAATGATAGCCCCAGCGATTACATCTTTAGGCAGACCGACTTCATTAATCGCCTGGTTAGCAATGGGGGTTGCCGACCGGGCCACGAACTCGACGGCCTGAATCCGCTCGCCGCTGAGCAGGGATACCGAGACCGCCCCGCCGTGGAGAACAAAACGGGCAATCTTGCGCGCGGTAAGCAGTGGTGGAGAACCGGCCACGTCAACCCCAACAGCATCGGCCAGAGAAATATTACCCGGGTTATTGACCAGTACCAGATTACGGGATACCCCCAGCTTCTTCGCCAGTAGTCCGGAAAGGATATTGAGCTCATCGCTCTCGGTGCTGGCAATGAAGGCATCAGCCCTGGGAACCCCCTGCTCGACGAGAAAATCGCGGTCAGT
>JAFGFP010000118.1 GCA_016931015.1 Dehalococcoidales bacterium | reverse complement strand
TCGCCTCCGGGTTCCAGCGGCGTTTCGTAGGCGGTGTTGGCAACGGGCCGGGCACCGTACCTTTCATAGAAGCGCAGCCGGGCGGCGTTCTGCTTTCTGATTTCGGGGTTGCGCGATAGTTTAGGGTCATCCGGCAGGCATTCGCAGAAAAGCCCGAGCGTCTTCAGAAAGAGGGCCTCCTCCCGAACCCTCTCGTAGAGAGCACTGCCGATGCCTCGGCCGGTCTCTCGCTCGGCAGCGGAGATAAAATCAAGATAGCCGAAATTAAGGATTGGCGCGTGAAAAAGGAGTGCAAACCCCCTGACCCTCTCCTTGGAATCCTCAGCCACGAAAAGGATGGCGCGAAAGTGGTACTTAAGGGGATTGCGTAGCTGCTTGGACAGCTTCGATATGTCCCTCCGGGACAGACCCGGGAACTGGGTGCGCAGGATTTCCTGAACCTGGCTAATTACCTCCCTGTTCAGTGGGGTCACATCGTCATAGACCCTGCGAATTCTAAACATGCTCTCATCCCGCCGTTTTTCCGGGGCTACCGGTTATTCACCCTATTTTAGCACGGGGCTTATGTCTTTTAGTATGCCGACCAGGCCCAGCCCGCGAATAATCATGGTGACCGCTATCGCCGCCAGCAAGAGGCTGAATACCTTTGATACCGCCTTAAGCCCACCCTGCCCCATAATCCTGACGAGCTTATGGCTTAACAGGAACGACCCCCAGGATATAAGCAGATTCAGAAGGAAGGAAAGCAGCACCACGGCTAGCGGGAACTCAGACGTCAGTAACAAAAGGGTAGTGATGGTAGCCGGGCCGACCGTTAGCGGCGTGCCGATGGGCACCACCGCCATCATCTCTTCCTTGATTAGCTCCACCATGCGGCCGGTCGTTATATACTTGATGGACAGCACCAGGAGGACAATGCCGCCGGCGATGGCAAAAGAGCCCACGGAAATCCCTATAAGATTCAAGATGAAGCGGCCGAAGAAGAGAAAAGCAAGCCCGACAACCGCCGCGGTGCCGACGGCGATATGGGCAGCCTTATGCTTTTCAGCGAGGGGCATGCCCTCGGTCAGGGACAGGAAAAAGGGGACATTACCCAGGGCGTCAATGGCGATAAACAGCGGCACGAAGGTAAGCGGCAGAGATTCCGTCCAGTTAGTCATGAGTCCAGCCCTCAGATTGCGCCCCCGGGCGTTATTTTAATCGCTTCTGGTGGGTGAGCTTATCATCCCCGGGCGCATAGAAGTCGGAGAGGCAGCCGACTATGCGATAGCCCCGGTTAAGGTAAAAGCGCCTTGTTTTTTGGTATCCCGGCTTGGAAGATGTTTCAATGATGATGAGTCTTCCCTCAGCCCTTCTTATCTCATCTTCAGCGAAGGTCATAAGGGCGCTGCCGATACCCTTGCCCTGCTTCTCAGTGGAGACCGCCAACCAGTATACGTCCCAGGTGCCTTCGGTCAGGGGGGCAGGGCCGTAGCAGATGTAGCCAGCTACCCTCGAGCCTGCTTCCGCCACCTGGATGTAATACCCTGACCCCGACGGGTTATCAAGGTAACTGTCAACGACCTCCTCCGCCACCGCCACCTCAGGCGGCTCAAACTCCGGGAGCGTCCGAAGCAGCCTGATTACCTCCGGCTTGTCATCACGGGTCATGGGTCGTATCCTGACTGTCACGGCTGGCTATTCTCCCAGGTAAGCTCGATAATCTTCTCGATAAACCGGGTGTAACTCATCCCGGCGGCTTCAGCCTGGAGCACCGCCCCGGAACCGGGAGCAATGTCGGGGTTTGGATTTACCTCTATAATTTGCAGCTTTCCATATCTATCTCGGCGCATATCTACTCTCCCGTATCCCCGCTGGCATACCAGGTGGAAGACCTGCTGCGCTGTCTCGATAATGAGTTCTTTCTCGTCAGGCGGGATTTGAGCCGGGCACACTACCCTCGTTCCCTGAAAGTAGGGGCTTTCCGGCTCCCATTTGGCGGCGAAGGTGAGAATCTCAGGTAGACCCGGGGGCAATGAATAGGCGATTTCCGATGCCGGTAGCACGGTGCTTTTGCCATTCCCGAGAACGGTAACATTGAGCTCCCGACCGTCGATAAACTCCTCGACCAGCGCTTCCCCGCCGTAGAGCCGGCACACCCTGGCGACCTGTCTTGCTAGAGCCGCAGAGTCATCTGCCACGCTGTCTGGCGACAAGCCGTGGCTCGCATCCTCGTTACCGGGCTTTACGATGCAGGGATAACGGAGATTAAACCGGGGGAGGGTCTCTGGAGTAAGCAATTGAAAATCGGGCGTCCCGATGCCCGCCGCTATCATAGCCTGCTTGGATTTTGCCTTGTCCAGCGCCAGTGCTAGCGCCGCCGCCGGACAGCCGGTGTAGGGCACGCCGACCTGAGCCAAAACCTCCGGCACCAGGGCTTCGGTCTTCGGCTGGCCACAAAAGCCCTCGAAGAGATTAAAGACCAGGGCTACCTCTAGAGACCGGAGCCTTTCCTCGGCTGCCTCGATAGGTAATGCCAGAGGAACCGTGAAGGCATCATCACCCAGTTCAAGCAGGGCACGATAAACCGCCGCTACCGACTCCAGGATACCCAGAGCGGCCCTCTCTTCTCCGATGGCGTCGTAGCGTGAGGGGTAAGGCTCGTTATAGACGATGGCAATCCGTCTTCTCAATGTCAAGACCCCTCACCGTATGGGAACATGCTGCGCGTGTCTCTTTACCGCCGCCCGGAGCACGGCGTCGATAAGCTCTTCATAGCGCCAGCCCAGCTTGAGCGCCATGATGACCAGGTCGCTGTGGGTGCCCAGTCCGGGGAGGGGGTTTATCTCTAGGAAATAGGGTATTCCCTCAGGGCTAACCCTGAAGTCCAGCCGGGCAAAGTCCCGGCACCCCAGCGCCGTAAAGGCTTTCAGACTGGCGGTGGCTATCCTTGCCAGGACTTCCTCTTCAAGACGGGCCGGACACTCGTAGCTAACCAGATTCAGGTAATCACGTTTTATCTCAAGCGAGTAGACAAAACAGTCAGCCCGGTTCCTGGGGAGTATCCTCATCATGCCCAGCACCGTGGGCGGAGCATTCCCGATTATGCCCACGGTAACCTCATCGCCGGGGATAAACTCCTCGACCATCATCGGTTGCCGGTAGCACTTAAGGAGCTGGCTTATCGTCTCGGCGGCTTCCGCCGGGCCACTCACCACTGAGCTAACCCGGATACCCTTACTTGAGCCCTCGCAAGCCGGCTTGATAATCGCCGGGAAGGCCAGCCCGTTCCATGATACCTCGGAGAGCTGCTCCAGGTTATCGATAAGGCACCACTGCGGGGTAGGGACACCGGTAGCTATGGCCAGCTTCTTACTCAGAGGCTTATCCAGGCAGATTGCCAGGCACTGCGGACTGGAACCGGAGTAGGGTATGTCCAGCATCTCCAGAACAGAGGGCACCTGGGCCTCACGGCTCACATAGTTACCCCGCCCCTCGGCGATGTTAAAGACCAGGTCAACCCTTTCCCGGAGGATATTGGAAAGAAACTCCGCCCCCCCACCCAGCCTGACTACCGAATGCCCGGCTGATTTAAGAGCCGTTTCGATAAGCTCAACCGTCTCGCTGGAGTCATACTCTTCGAGGGCATCCTGAGGGCTGCTTATCTCCAGATTCACATCTTCTTTGAGGTCATAGGCCAGACCGACACGCATCACTAGCTCCTTATATTATTTATAGACTCCCGTTTCCACCAGCAAACCGGCATCGGAACCACCTAGGGGGCTCAATGCTTCCGGCACCGGCTCTGTCTGAACCCTGGGGCTCCGGTAGTGAAAGAGCTGCCCCTCGTAGTTCCGGAGCAGCAGTTCT
>JAFGFP010000117.1 GCA_016931015.1 Dehalococcoidales bacterium | reverse complement strand
TTGGCGAACTTCTGCCAGTCGTCACCGGGCATCTTACCGATGAGCGAGCCCTTACCGTGAACCACCTCGTCGTGGGAGAGGGGCAGGACGAAGTTCTCCTGGAAGGCATAGAGCATACGGAAGGTGAGGCCGTTGTGGTGGTACTTCCGGTAGACGGGGTCGCGGGACATATACTGCAGGGTGTCATGCATCCAGCCCATGTCCCACTTCAGGCCGAACCCCAGGCCGCCCAGATAGGTCGGCCGCGACACCATAGGCCAGGCGGTCGATTCCTCGGCGATGGTCTGCACGTCGGGATAGCTTCCGTACACCGCCTCGTTGAGCCGGCGCAGAAAGCCGATGGCCTCCAGGTTCTCCCGGCCGCCGTACTTATTGGGAATCCACTCCCCGTCCTTCCGCGAGTAGTCCAGGTAGAGCATGGAGGCGACGGCATCGACGCGCAGGCCGTCGGCGTGATACTTATCCAGCCAGAAGAGGGCGCTGCTGATGAGGAAGCTCTGTACTTCGACCCTCCCGTAGTTGAAGATGTAGCTCTTCCAATCGGGATGAAAGCCCTTCCTGGGGTCGGCGTGCTCGTAGAGATGAGTACCGTCGAAGAGTCCTAAACCATGCTCGTCGCTGGGGAAGTGCGAGGGCACCCAGTCGAAAATGACCCCGATGCCGTGCTGATGTAAGCAGTCGATGAGATACATAAAATCCTGGGGGCTGCCGTAGCGGCTGGTGGGAGCGAAGTAGCCGGTGGTCTGATAGCCCCAGGAGCCGAAGAAGGGATGCTCCATAACCGGGAGAAACTCGACATGGGTAAACCCCATCTGCAGGACGTAATCGGTAAGCTGAATTGCCAGCTCGCGATAGTTGAGTGAGCGGTGTCCTTCTTGGAGCACTCTTTGCCACGAGCCCGGATGCACTTCGTAGATGGCCATAGGCTTATCAAGAGCATTGTGCTCCCGGCGCTTTGCCAGCCACTCCTGGTCATGCCACTCATACTCCAGGTTCCAGACGATAGACGCCGTCTTGGGCGGCGTTTCGTTATAGATAGCTAAGGGGTCGGTCTTCTCCTTCTTCAAGCCTTTATAACGGGATGTAACGTGGTATTTATAAAGGGCGCCCTTAGCCACCCCGGGAATAAAGCCCTCCCAGATTCCCGACCGCCCCCGGGGCTTCAGCGGGTGAGCGCTTCCATCCCAGCCGTTAAAATCGCCGGCAACAGACACTTTCCTGGCATCAGGGGCCCACACCGCGAAATAGACCCCCGGCCGGCCGTCAATTGTTAAAGGATGAGCCCCCAGTCTCTCGTATATACGGTAGTCAGTGCCTTCGTTAAAGAGATAGAGATCGTCTTCCGTGAGCAGGGTCGTTTCCGGTGAACTCACTGGGCCTTCCCCCTTTAGCTTAGACTCTCGGGCTGATTCAGGGTGCTTCTTTACTATTACCGATACTTTCCCCGCTTACGGAGTTCATTTACTGTAAGCAGTGTATCAAATACCTGAGGCAACCGGCAAAATTGCTTGAAGGTGTATCGGGCTTTACGCCGCCAGTTTGGATTATCCTCAGCGGTCGGTACGTTCTGTGGCTGCGTCTCCAGCCACAGATCCTCCAGGTTAACCAGGACTAGCCGGGCCCGGCTGGCCGCCAGGAACGACAGGCACGCCCTGAGCACGGCCTGGGTATCAGTTCCTGATTCGCGGAGCCAACCGTGCTCCCGTAAAAAGGTGAGCAGGGTCTCCTTCAGGCTCCGCAGCCTGGCCGCCTCGGCTCGGGCGTCCGCGCTGTCCAGAAGACCAAACTGCTGCCGCTGCTCAATCTCCCGCCCCTGCCACAGGGCGGCGAAGGGAGACATGTCGTGGGTGTTAAGACTGGCAACAGCCCCGGAGGGAACCGGGTTGAGCCTTCTCCGGTCACAGGCAAGCTCGTACTGCGCCACATACATGCGGTGCAGCCCGTGTTTCTTCATAGCCGGCCTCACGTACCGTGGCACCGTGCCCAGGTCTTCGCCGACAATAATCGCCCCGTAGCGATGTGCCTCAAGCGCCAGTATCGCGTAAAACTCCTCGGCTCGGTAGCGTACATAGACTCCTTGCCCCGCCTCCATGCCGCTGGGGATAAAGAAGAGCCGGTGCAGGCCCATGACATGATCGATGCGCAGAATACCGGCGTGCTTCAGGTGATGACGGAGACAGCTAGTTACGTAACGGTAGCCCTGCTCCCGGACTCCCTCCGGATGCAACGGGGGGAACCTCCAGTTCTGCCCCCTGGTGAAAACGGCGTCCGGGGGCGCCCCGGCCGAGGCGCCCCGTACGAAGGCATCAGGCTCCCGCCACACATCGTAGCCGTCGGGGTGGGTACCCAGCGGCAGGTCGAGGTAGAGCTTGAGCCCCTCATCCCTGACCATTTTCGAAGCCCTTTCTATTTGCTGATGGGCCAGCCACTGCACGTAGAGGTGATAACGTTTGCTTTCCTCGGCGTAGTCGGTATCCGCTATGATGCCGTCGCGCAGCGGCTGCGGCCAGGAGCGCCATGAGATACCCCGCTGCTCACCGGCTGCCCGAAAGCGTGCGTATTCCTCGACCAACGGGTTTGTATCGGCGAAGTGCCGAAGTTCATCGAGACGGGGGGACGGCTCGGAAAACATGCAGCGGCAGAGCGTTCCTAGCAGGCGCCGCTTTAAGCCCATCTGACGGCGGTAGTCCACCAGCGGCAGGCGGCGCAGGGCCTTAGTCTCTTTCTGAAATGAGGACGAAGCCAGAAGGGCCCGCGTTGGGGCACACCTCTCAAGCTCGGGTATCCTGTCCATATCCAAGTAAAACTCGTTCCACAGCCGGCGGCTGACGGGAAGGTAGGGGCTCGGTTCCAAGGTATCATCAAGGAAGGTAGCCAGCAGGGGCAGAGTAACCACCACCCCACCACCCATACCGCCAAGCCACCCGGCCAAGGCTTCCAGGTCCGAGAAGTCGCCCCCACCCCACCTGTCGTTCCGGCGCAGGGCATACAGGGGGAGAAAGCCCCCCCACATCCGGTCGTTATCCTTATCGGCGGGTAGGCAGGCCACCAAGGGCGCCGAAACAATAAGGGTCTGAGCGCGCTTTCCTCCCAACGACACGGTGAGCCGGTGATAACCCCAGGGCAGCCCGGTGGGCAGCCGTAACTGCCGGGCCAGATAGCGTGTTCCCTCTATCTCCACGTGCTCAACTAGAGTTAGCTCAGCCCCCGAGCATTGCCAGCTCTTCTCTTCCCCGTTCTCAAGCTCAAGGTGACACGTCAAAGGCGCTTCAGCGAGACTCTCGGGAAGCCGGAGATTTACTAGCGGCGGAGCGCCGTCCCAGGCGATGACCACCGGTTCCAGTAACTGCTGCCATAGCTCCTGGCGCCGCTGTCGCCATGCCGAGGCTACCTCGCCGAGACCGGCCATCGGTGCCCCCAGCGAGCGCAGCACCGCCACTAGGGACTCCGCCGACGCCTGTCTTCGGCGGCGATTGACATCGTAGTAGGCTGTCTGAATGCCGTAAAGGCGAGCCAGACGGTGGAGAAGGCTGCCGGAGGCATGACTCATTCTTCAACCTTCTTCTTTGCCTCTAGAACCTGTAGTATGCCCTGCAGGGGTAACGTTACCCAGTCTGGCCGGTTGTTTAACTCGTAGTTTACTTCATAGATGGCTTTATCAAGAAGATAAGCATCCAGAATAATTCTCATTTCCTCCACTGTGTGAGGTAAGATGGGGGTATCCGCCATTATCTCCAGGTATGACTTCAAAAATACCGCCGAGACCCACAGGTACCAAGCCCGCGCCCAATCCTCTAGGACGGGTAAATCCTCGGCCCGGAGCACGGTTGACCCCCAGCCGCGCAGGGCAGCATAGGCGGCGTAGTGAAACGAACGTATCATGCCGGCAACATCTCTCAGGGGCGAGCGTTTGATTCTGCGCTCGCCCAGGTGTCGAGCCGGCTCACCTTCAAAATCAACGATAACGAAGTCAGTGCCGGTATGCAGGACCTGTCCCAGGTGATAGTCGCCGTGGCACCGGGTACGCATCCCGCTGATTTTCCTCCTGGT
>JAFGFP010000018.1 GCA_016931015.1 Dehalococcoidales bacterium | reverse complement strand
CCTGCCCCTCTCCCACGACGAGGTGGTTCACGGTAAGGGCTCGCTCATCGGTAAGATGCCCGGTGACGACTGGCAGAAGTTCGCCAATCTCAGATTGCTTCTGGGGTACATGTACAGTCAGCCCGGAAAGAAGCTGCTCTTTATGGGGGCCGAGCTGGGCCAGTGGAAAGAATGGAATCACGACGGGAGCCTGGACTGGCACTTCCTCGATTACCAGCGGCACGCCGAGGTTCAGAGGTGGGTAAAGGCCATCAACCGGCTCTACCGGACGGAGCCGGCTTTCTATGAACTGGACTGCGACCCGCTGGGTTTTGAGTGGATTGACGCCAGCGACGCCCTGCAGAGCGTCATCAGCTTTATACGCCGGGGTAAATCGACTGATGACACATTACTTGTTATCTGTAATTTCACCCCCACCACACACACCAGATACCGGGTGGGTGTTCCCCGCGGCGGCTTCTGGAAGGAGCTCCTGAACAGCGACGCCACGGAGTACGGAGGTAGCGGTCAGGATAACCCGAGGAGCTTAAGAGCCGGCAAGATTCCGGCACACGGCCGCCCCTACTCCTTAGAAATCAGGCTGCCGCCCCTGGCGGTGGTATTCTTTAAGAACCGGAGACGGAAGGCGTGAACACGGGAAGCCGTTTGGGGGCGACATATCTTGGCGACAGCCGCTGCCACTTCCTGGTGTGGGCCCCTCTAGCCCAGAAGGTAGACGTGCACCTCGTCTTGCCCCAAGAGCAAGTATTCCCTTTAACCAGGGATAGTTGTGGCTACCACGAGGCGACCATCGAGGGAGTGGAGCCGGGCTACCGCTATTTTTACCGCCTGGACTCGGAAAGAGACCGCCCCGACCCGGCATCACGGTTTCAGCCTGCTGGCGTTCACGGGCCATCGGAGGTAATAGACCCCATTTTCCCGTGGGGTGACCGGGGATGGTCCGGGCTGCCCCTGGAGGAATATATTATCTACGAGCTGCATGCGGGCACCTTTACCGAAGAAGGCACCTTTGAGGCTATTATTCCCTATCTTAGCGAGCTCAGAGATTTAGGCGTTACCGCTTTAGAACTGATGCCGGTCGCCCAGTTTCCCGGGAACCGCAACTGGGGATACGACGGCGTATTCCCGTTCGCCGTTCAGAACTCCTACGGCGGGCCGCAGGGACTGAAGCGCCTGGTTAATGCCTGCCACCGGGGGGGGCTAGCGGTAATTCTAGACGTAGTCTATAACCACCTGGGCCCGGAGGGAAATTACGTCGCTGACTTCGGCCCCTATTTCACCGAGCGCTACCAGACCCCCTGGGGAGCCGCCCTCAACTTCGACGGCCCGCACAGCGACGAGGTGCGCCGCTTTTTCATCGAAAACGCCGTCTACTGGCTCACCGAGTTTCATATTGACGCCCTGCGGCTCGATGCGCTTCACGCCATACTGGATATCTCAGCCTACCCCTTTATAGAGGAACTGGCGCTAAGGTTTCACGAGCAGGCAAAGAAGCTGAAACGCCGGGCTTATCTCATCGGCGAGAGCGCCGCCAACGACGCCCGCCTTATCAGGGCGCCGGAGCGGGGGGGCTACGGCCTGGATGCCCAGTGGAACGATGACTTTCACCATGCCCTGCACGTGCTGCTCACCGGTGAGCGAAACGGCTACTATCAGGACTTCGATGGGCTTGAGCACCTGGTTAAGGCATTTCGGGAGGGTTTCGTCTATTCCGGCCAGTATTCGCAATATCGCCAGCGAAGGCACGGGGTTGCCTCCGGGGACATTCCTGCCCATCGCTTCGTGGTCTTCGCCCAGAACCACGACCAGGTGGGCAACCGTGTGCAGGGTGAGCGCCTGAGCCAGCTCGTCCCCTTCGAGGGGCTGAAGCTGGCGGCCGGCATCGTTTTGCTATCACCCTTCCTGCCGCTGCTGTTTATGGGGGAGGAATACGGAGAGAAAGCCCCCTTTACCTACTTCGTCAGCCACTCGGAGCCGGCCCTTATCGAGGCCGTACGCCGGGGGCGCCGCGAGGAGTTTGCCTCGTTCGAGTGGCCGGGCGAGATACCCGACCCCCAGGGCGAGGCTACCTTTCTCAGCGCCAAGCTTAATCACAGGTTGCGCGGGGAAGGACGGCATCACATCTTACTAGAGTTCTATCAAGAGCTGATTCGGCTCCGTAAGGAGACCCCGGCCCTGACCCGTCTCGGCAAGGATGCTATGGCGGTAAACGAATTTAATAATAGACTCCTCCTGATTAATCGCTGGAGCGAAACTAGCCAGACTGCCCTGGTTTTTAATTTCAGCCAGGATCAGGGCTCAGTCACCATCCCGATACCAGCGGGACGCTGGCACAAAAGACTGGATTCGGCGGAGAAGCGCTGGTGGGGAGAGGGAAGCACCGTCCCAAAACAACTTGACACAGGGGGGGGAGTTACGATTAACCTGCCTCCCCGGGCGCTGGTTCTTTTCTTAAAGGAGGCTTAGATGGAGCGCTACATTTGTATTCACGGCCACTTCTACCAGCCGCCTCGCGAGAATGCCTGGCTGGAGTCCATCGAGATGCAGGACTCGGCCTATCCCTACCACGACTGGAACGAAAGGGTCAGCGCCGAGTGCTACGCCCCGAACGCAGCCTCGCGCATTCTGGACAGCGAGGGCTGCATCACCGAGATAGCCAATAACTACGCCAAAATCAGCTTTAACTTCGGGCCGACTCTGCTTGCCTGGCTGGAGGTAAAAGCCCCCGATGTCTATCAGGCCGTTATCGCCGCCGACGGGGAGAGCCAGGCAGCTTTTTCGGGGCACGGCTCGGCCATAGCCCAGGCTTATAACCACATGATTATGCCCCTGGCTAACCGCCGGGACAAGTACACCCAGGTGCTCTGGGGGATACGCGACTTCGAACATCGTTTCCAGCGGAAACCGGAGGGGATGTGGCTCCCGGAAACCGCCGTCGACCTCGAGACGCTGGACATCCTGGCGGAGATGGGGATTCGGTTCACCATCCTGGCCCCGCATCAAGCCCGGCGAGTACGCCAGATTGGCAGTGATACCTGGCTGGATGTGGCTGACGCCGCTATCGACTCCACCAAGGCTTATGAGATTAGGCTGCCCTCGGGCCGCAGCTTGAACCTCTTTTTCTACGACGGGCCGATTTCACGTCAGGTCGCCTTTGAAGACCTGCTAGCCAGCGGTGATAATTTTGCACACCGCCTCGCTGACGTCTTCTCCAAGGAGCCGGCCTGGCCTCAGCTTGTCCACATAGCCACTGACGGGGAAACCTACGGCCACCATCACCGCTTCGGGGACATGGCGCTGGCTTACGCTCTCCACCATATCGAGAGCGACGGCCTGGCGCAGATTACCAACTACGGGGAATACCTGGAGAAACACCCGCCCACCTATGAAGTTGAGATTAACGAGCAGACCTCCTGGAGCTGTTCTCACGGGATTGAACGGTGGCGGAGCGACTGCGGCTGTAACGCCGGGAGAAATCCGAAGTGGAATCAATCATGGCGGACACCGCTCCGGGAGGCATTCGACTGGCTGCGCGACAGCCTGGCCCCCCACTACCAGGAGAGGGCCCAGGAATTCTTGAGAGACCCTTGGGCCGCCCGTGATGACTATATTGAGGTAATCCTCGACCGTTCGCCGGAGAATGTCCGGGAGTTCTTAAAACGGCACGCTACCCGTGAGTTAAATGAACCGGAAGTCGTAACCGTGCTTAAACTGCTAGAACTCGAGCGCCATGCCATGCTCATGTATACCAGTTGCGGCTGGTTCTTCGACGAGCTGTCCGGCATTGAAACGGTGCAGGTTATCCAGTATGCCGGGCGGGCGGTGCAGCTGGCGCAGGAGCTCTTCGGCGATGACATCGAGCGTAACTTTCTGGAACGCCTGGAGCCGGCCAAGAGTAACATCCGGGAGCACGGCGACGGGCACCGTATCTACGAACGGTTCGTGAAACCGGCCATAGTTGACCTGACCAAGGTCGCCGCTCATTTTGCGGTAAGTTCCCTGTTCGAAGAATACGGTGAGCAGGCTGAGATTTACTGCTACCATATTGGCCTGGAGGACTATCAGACCTTTACCGCCGGTAAGCCGAAGCTGGCGCTGGGACGAGCCAGGGTTATCTCTGCCGTCACCAGAGAATCGAGCGTCTTGAGCTTCGGAGTTCTACACTTCGGAGACCACAATGTGAACGCCGGGGTACGTGCCTACCAGAGCCAGGAAGCCTATCAGGCGATGCTCCAGCAGCTCAGCCAGACCTTCTCCAGCGCCGACTTTCCCGAGGTCATCCGGCTCCTGGACAAGCACTTCGGCACTTCCACCTACTCCATTAAGGACCTTTTCCACGACGAGCAGCGTAAGGTGCTGGACAGCATCCTTCAAGCTGCCCTGTCCGAGATTGAAGCCGCCTACCAGCAGCTTTACGAGCACCACTACCCGCCGATGCGTTTTCTCTCCGAGCTGGGTAACCCTGTTCCCAAGAGCTTCCACTCGGCGGCCGAGTTCATCCTGAATAGCGAGCTGCGTAAGGTGGTTAACAGCGATACCCTGGACCTGGAGCGTTTGAAGAGCGTGTTGGATGAGACGCAGACCTGGCAGGTAGAGCTTGATGCCGAGGGGCTGAGCTACCTTCTACAACAGACCCTGGAGAGAATGACGGCCAGATTAGTCGCCAATCCCGAGGACACTGACTTTCTCAAGCACTTGCTCGCCGCTGCCGAGATGTTGCCCAGGTTACCGTTCCCGGTTGACCTGTGGCGGGTGCAGAACCTCTACCACGGACTGCTTAAATCCAGCTACTCTGAATTCCAGAGCCGGGCACAGCAAGGGAACGAGGTCGCTAGAGAATGGCTCGGACTGTTCGTCTCTTTGGGGCAACAACTCTCGATAAGGGTTGGCTAAATGTTCGACCGACGAATACCCGTGGCTACCTATAGGGTCCAGCTCAACCGGCAGCTTCGCTTTGAAGACGCGCGCAAGCTGGTGCCTTATCTCCACCGGCTCGGTATATCCGACCTTTATGCTTCTCCTGTCCTCAAAGCACGCCGGGGCAGTACACATGGTTACGATGTGGTTGACCCGTCACGCCTCAATCCAGAACTCGGTAATGAGGCGGATTTCGATGCTTTGTCCCGAGAACTTAAGGAGCACGGGATGGGGTTGCTTCTTGACATCGTCCCCAATCACATGGCAGCCAACCCGGAGAATCCGTGGTGGTCGGATATCCTGGAAAACGGCCGGTGCTCGCCTTACGCCGCCTTTTTTGACATCGACTGGGCTGCCGCCGACAACAAGGTTCTGCTGACTGTTCTGGATTGCCCCTACCGGCAGGCACTGGAGAGCGGACAGTTCAGCCTGATACTGGACGGAGCCGGGCTCTTCGTCCGGTATCAAGACTATGAGTTACCGCTGGACGTCAGGTCATACCGCTTAGTACTCGACCACCGTCTGGATGCCTTGGGAACGGCGCTGGGCTCCAGCCGCTCCGACCTTGAGCAAGTATTCAGGTTGATAAATACCCTGGAGCACCTGACCCCGTGCTTCACTCCGGACCCACAGGAAGCCAGCCGGATATACCGCGAGCGACGTGAGGCTAAGGAAACATTCCGGCTCGTTAGCAGAGCACCCCAGGTAAAGGCCTGGCTGCTGGGTAATATCGCCCTCTTTAATGGCCGCCGAGGTAGGCCGAAGAGCTTTGAGCTAATGAACAACCTGCTGGAGGAACAGGCTTACCGGCTCGGTTTTTGGCAAACGGCGAGGGAACAGCTTAATTACCGGCGCTTTTTTGATATTAGCGACCTGGTTGGCCTCCGGGTCGAGGAGGCAGACGTGTTTCAGGCCAGTCATGCTCTTATCCTGAGCTTAGTCCGGGAAGATAAGGTCACCGGCCTGCGCATCGACCACATCGACGGCCTCCGTGACCCGGGGCAGTATCTCTCCCGCCTGCAGCGGCATATCGCATCAGAGGTGGGAGAAGCCGGCGGACTCCGCCGCTTTTACGTCGTGGTGGAGAAGATTCTCTCCCGCAACGAAGATTTACCACCGGACTGGCCGGTCTCGGGCACTACCGGCTACGACTTTACCAACACTTTGAATGCCCTGTTTGTGGATAGCAAAGGGGCGAATGCTCTGGACGAGATTTACCGCCGCTTTACCGGTTCAACGGCGGCCTTTAGCGATGTCGTCTATGAGAAAAAGAAACAGGTCATCGCGGAGCTGTTCCCCGGTGAAATACGAGCGCTGGGGCGGCATCTGGCTGCACTGGCCCGCCGGGAAGAGGGGACGGACGAGCTCTCAATCGAAGAACTGGCGAAGGCCATCGGTGAGTTGACGGCCTGTCTCCCCGTTTACCGTACCTATACCCGCACCTTCCAGGTATCCCCACGCGACAATGGATACCTGGAACAGGCCTTATCCGGAGTCAAAGGACGTCCGAATATAAACATCACTGCCCTCGACTTCTTACAGCGTATCCTCACACTGGACTTTCCACACCGCATAACTACCGAACATAAGGAAACCTGGCTTGGCTTTGTTCTGCGGTGGCAGCAGTTGACCGGGGCAATCATGGCCAAGGGGTTCGAGGATACTGCCCTGTATGGCTACAGCCGCCTGCTCTCTCTGAACGAGGTTGGCGGCGCCCCCGGCGCCAGAGGCTTGTCGGTTGACGATTTTCATCGGCTAAACCTGGCGCGGCTTGAGCGCTGGCCCCATACCATGAATGCCACCTCGACCCATGATACCAAGCGGAGCCAGGATGTCAGGGCCAGAATCAATGTGCTCTCCGAGATTCCCGAGGAATGGGAGGCACATCTCTCTCAGTGGCGCAAGTGGAATGCACCTAAAAAGACCAAGGTGAATGAGGCTTTGGTTCCCGAACCGGATATCGAGATGCTTGTCTACCAGACACTAATCGGTGCCTGGCCTCTTTATGAGGAGGAAGTACCCGAATTTAGGGAGCGGCTAAAGGCCTATCTGGTAAAAGCGGTAAGAGAGGCTAAGGTTTACTCTAACTGGCTGTCACCCAGTCTAGACTACGAGTCGGCCCTGGTCATGTTCCTGGAGTCTATTTTAGAGGACTTTAAGGGAAATAAATTTCTGAGAGGCTGGCTCCCCTTTACCCGGAAGATAGCCTATTACGGGATGCTCAACTCGCTGGCTCAGGTATTGCTCAAGGTCACCTGCCCTGGTGTGCCCGATTTCTATCAGGGTACGGAATTATGGGACTTCAGCCTGGTAGACCCGGACAACCGGCGACCGGTAGATTTCGAAAAAAGAGTGAAGCTTTTGAACGAGCTAATAGGTAAGGAAGCGAGTGGGTTGACGGCTCTAGTTCGGGAGCTGCAGGATAGCTGGCGGGATGGCCGGCTCAAGATGTATACGACATATAAGATATTGGGTTTCCGACGGGATAACTCGACCTTGTTTAGGGATGGCGACTACTTACCCCTTGAGATAAAGGGGCAAATCGGGGAGGTATGTGCTTTTGCCCGGCGACTCAAGAAAAACTGGGCTTTGGTGTTAGCTCCAAGGTTTTTTAGCAAACTGGATTGCGCTCGTTCTCTTCCATTAGACTCGCGTGTCTGGGGTGATGACCTCTTGCTTTTGCCTGATGGAGCCCCGGAGAATTGGCGCAACGTTTTTACCGGTGAGAGCCTGAAGGTATCCACCGCTGGGAAAAGAGTACTGCCGCTTTCCGATGTGCTGGGTATCTTTCCCGTGGCCTTACTGGTAAACGACTGAGCCGGAACCCGATACCATACTCCCCCTTAACCGGGGTCTAGGGATTGTGCATCAGGCGCTCTTCATCACGCTTTAGCGACGGGCCGGTACATCCGCTCGGTGTACTCTTTGAGCATGCGCCGGGCGCAAAAGGCGGGCGCGATGGAACGGATTGCCTCCTTGACCATTCGTACCCAACCGTGAGGCACGCCGTTCCGGTCTCGCGAGTAGTAGAGAGGTATAATCTCCTCTTCCAACAGGCGGTAGAGCGCCTCGGCATCCGCCTCGTCTTCCTCCTCAGGACTGGACGGAGTGACACCTGAACCGATTGCCCAGCCGTTAGCACCGTTAAATCCTTCGCACCACCACCCTTCGCGGACGCTTAGATGAAGGACGCCATTCAGCGAGGCCTTCATACCGCTGGTGCCACAGGCTTCCTGGGCACGGCGCGGGGTATTCAGCCACACGTCTGCCCCCTGCACCAGATAACGGGCCAGGTGCATGTTATGGTTCTCAACAAAAGCGATGCGTCCCTGAAACTGGCGGTCTAGAGCCAGTTGGTAGACCTGTTTAATGAGGAGCTTCGAGGGCAGGTCGGCTGGGTGTGACTTTCCGGCGAATACGAACTGAACCGGGCGCCACTCGTCGGTGACGATTCGCCTCAGCCGCTCGATGTCCCGGAATACCAGCGCCGGCCGTTTGTATTCGGCGAAACGGCGCGCAAAAGCGATAGTCAACACTTCAGGGTCGAGCAGGGTACCCATGGCTGGTAGCTCCGCCGGCGCCGTGCTGTCTGCAAGCCAGCGCTGCCGCGCCCGGTGCCTTATGGTATTGATAAGCTTGTGCTTGAGCAGCTGGTGGACCGCCCAGAGCTCGTCATCGGAAACATCGAGCAGTCGTTGCCACATATGGGAGTCGTCGTGCCTGTCTATCCAATCCCTGCCCAGATACCCTTCCAGGAGGCTGTGTAGCTCCGGGGCAATCCAGCTCGGAACGTGTACCCCGTTGGTGATAGCTATCACCGGCACCTGGTCTTCGGCGACATCGGGCCAAAGCCCGTGCCACATTCTTCGGGTAACCTCCCCGTGAAGCCGGCTTACGGCACAGCGGAGGCTGGCTAACCTCATGCCGAGTGCGCTCATGTTAAAGCTTTGACCGGATGGGCCGGTCTGCTGCCCGAGCTGAAAAAATACCTCCCGACCGATGCCTAGGGACTCGTAATAGTCCTTGAGGTACTTATCCACTAGCTGGGCTGGAAAGATGTCGTGACCGGCCTGAACCGGAGTGTGTGTGGTAAAGACGGTGGCCGATTGCACCCGGCTCATGGCTTCCCCGAAACTCGTCCCCCCGGCTAGCTCTTCTCGGATACGTTCCAGGGTCATGAAGGCGGTATGGCCCTCGTTGACGTGCCAGACCACCGGATTAATGTCGAGCTTTCTCAGGACGCGCACCCCACCGATGCCCAAGACGATTTCCTGTTGCAAACGCCGCTCGCGGTCGGCGACATAGAGCCGGGCCGATAGCTGACGGTGCTCCGCCGGGTTCTCCTCGAGATTGGTATCCAGCAGGTAAATGTTGGTACGTCCGGCACGGACCTGCCATACCCCGATGGCTAAATTAGTACCGCCGAGCTGAACATTGGCCACCGCCACTCGGCCCTCTGCGGAAAGGACGCGGCTTATCGGCGCCTGGTCAAATTCAAGCTGCTCGTAGACCTCCTGCTGGCAACTGTCCAGGCCGGCACAGAGGTGCTGGTGAAAATACCCCTGAGGATACATGAAGCCCACGGCGATTAGAGGCAGGCCCAGGTCGCTCGCCTCCTTACAGACGTCGCCTGCCAGAACGCCCAGGCCACCGGCGTAGATGGGCAGGGAGTTGTGTATGGCGTACTCCATGGAGAAATAGGCGATTGGGCTGTGAGCCAAATCAGGATAATTCGTCGTAAACCATGCGCCGGAGTTTGCCATTTCATTATCGAAGGCGGACATTACCGAATCATACAAGTTGAGAAAACTTGGGTCGGCGGCGGCTGCCTGCAGGGTATCACTTCTTGCCTGGTCCAGCTCCATGACCGGGTTATGACCGCTCAGCTTCCATAGCTGGTAGTCCAGGGTACGAAATACGTTGCGCGCTTGCGGGTGCCAGCTCCACCACAGGTTGTTGGCAAGTTCGCCGAGTCTATCTATGCGCGGCGGCAAGCTCAGGTCGGTCATGACGGGGGCTCTCCTTATCGGCTCCCTTTATCATTAGATTATACGCTATTCCGGCACAGGGTAGCCAGAAGCTTAAACAAATTAGAACTCGTTACTCCTTTTATACTATTGCTTTGCTTGCCTAAAATCGTGAAATAAATGAAGCTTTATTGAGAGAGTGACTGCTAATGATAAGCGGAAGCAATGACTCAGGCTGAACGTCATGAACTGAGGGTCATAGCATTATTGACAGCGCTCATATAATTTGAATAATTAGATAACGAGTGGGATAATTATACCTTGTTTCAGACTTCTCAGGTTTGGTATTTATGAGGTTACCCAATATCTTTAAGCCGAAACCCACCATTTCCGACCAGGAGGTTACCTCCGGTCTGCGCTGGCTCACCCTTGAGGGCTCTGTTTCGCTTGGTTTTAACAGCATCACCACAAGCGGCTTTTTAGCGGCCTATGCCCTCGCCTTGGGGGCAAACAGCCTGCAAATCGGTATCCTGGCGGCGCTGCCGTTTCTGATGCAAATCCTGCAATTACCCGCTATTTCGCTGGTGGAGAAATTCCGGCAACGTAAGGCGATGGCGGTCATCAGCTGGTTTATCGCTCAATCATTCTGGATACCAATCTCACTCATCCCGAAATTTATGGCAGTTCCCAGCGGAACTGCCATATCGCTATTACTGGCACTGATGGCTATCCGCGGTCTTTTCCACGCATCTACCAACGCGGCCTGGAACGGCTGGGTGCGCGACCTGGTCCCTCAGACAATTCTGGGCCGGTTTTTCTCACGGCGGTTGGTCTTCGCCACGATTACCGGTGTTGCCTTCAGCCTGGCGGCGGCCCTTTTCGTGGATTACTGGCAGAATCACGCCGCGGCGGGAAGCACCGTCTTCGGCTATACCTACGTGCTTCTCTTCGGGGCGTTATGTCTTGGACTCCTGAGTCCCATCTTCATGTCCCGTATGCCGGAACCGCTGATGCAGCCGGCTACCGGGCCTCAAGTGCCCCTGCGGCAAAGGGTCATGGCCCCTCTCAAGGACAGCAATTTCAAAAAACTGGTGCAGTTCTTGTTTTCCTGGAACTTCGCCCTTAACCTGGCGGTACCGTTCTTCGCTGTTTACATACTCCAAAGGCTCGGAATGTCGTTGACCTGGGTCATCGTTTTAAGCATCACCGGGCAGATGTTCAACATTCTATTCCTCCGGGTCTGGGGTAATTTTGTTGACCGTTTCGGGAATAAGGTAGTTCTTTCAATATGTGCCTCGCTATACCTGGTTGTCATTGGGGGCTGGATATTTACCACCATGCCGGAAAAGCATTTTCTCACCATACCCCTGCTATTCGTCTTGCATATATTCGCCGGTATCGCTAACGCCGGGGCGACCCTTACCGTAGGCACTATCGGTCTCAAGATGGCGCCTAAAGGAGAAGCAACCTCTTATCTGGCGGCGTCATCCCTGGCGACTAATCTGGGAGCCGGCTTGGGCCCTCTGGTGGGCGGGCTGATGGCTATCTTCTTCAGCACTCGTCAACTAAATATTAACGTAAGCTGGATGGCTCCGGCGAGTACATCTCAGTTTACGATTATCAGCATCAGCGGCTATGATTTTCTATTTGCCATTTCTTTCATTGTCGGGCTGATTACCCTGTCCATATTAGCCCGGCTAAAGGAGGAAGGAGAGGTGAGCCGTGAAGTAATGCTGGAATCGCTGATGTTCCCCACCCGCGAGTTCTCGCGTCCGATGAGTTCCGTTCCGGCCTTTAACCTTGCGGCCAACTTCCCGTTCGGTAATTTAAGGCGCGTGCCGGTGGGCCTTGATGCCGTACTTGGCGTTACCGCCTATCAGATTGCGGAAATCGGACGGGTGGCGACCATGGCTGCGGTGCGCGGCCGCCGGGTAACCAAGAAAATCAACCAGTCCCTGCAGAACGGGCTTAGCGATATATGGAAGGACAAGGAGGCGGAGGTAAGGGTGCACGGCGCTGAGATATCGCGGCAGGTGGCTCGCGGCGCCGTCCATATCGCTGATGATAAATCGGTTGATACCGGGCAGGTGGCTGCTGCCGTGATAGCGGGAGTTGTTAAAGCCTCCACTCAAGCCGGGGCTGACCCGCTTGATGCCATACTGGGCGCAAGCCAGGGCGTCATCCAAGGGACTGCCGAAGCCCACGGCGATTTGGCGACTGTAACCGCCCGGACGATTGAGACGGCTAAGGGGCTGGCCGTGGAGGCTGGGGTATCCGAGACGCTTATCGCGGTGGAGGCGGCCCAGAACGCCTTGGAGACAGCTGAGGCCATTGGCTCTGAGGCTGTGGCTCAGGTAACAGAGGGGATACCTGAGATTGAGGTGCCGGGGCAAGATGCTATAAAGGGCTAGGGAATAGTTCTTCTAACCTTCGGGCGATAAAAGAAAAGGAGTCTGGAGATGGAAGTACTGCTGGTTATTGACGGCTCACCTTATTCCCAGATGATTATAGGCATGCTCAGGGCGTTCAAATTACCTCGCGAGACTCAGGTTACCGTAATGACGGTAGTCCCGGAACATAAGTTCCTGGGTGGGTTGAGCTTTAATCTGCTGCGCAGCCGGGATTCGGAACAGAGCGAACGGCAGGAAAGACAGCGAGAACAGGCCGTGGAACTGGTTGAGAGCGCGATTCGAGAACTTGGTAACACCAAACTGGAGCTCAAGAGACTGGTGCGCTGGGGAAATACGGCTGAAGAAATTTTGAAAGCGGCCGCTGAAGAGGAAGTCTCTCTAATATTAATCGGGGCTAAGGGACTAACTGGTTCCTCTCAATTCACCATCGGAAGTGTCGCTCAAAAGGTAATAAGATACACTACGGCTAATGTCCTTATGGTCAGGAAAGAGACCACTGCCATAAGCCGAGTCTTGATAGCTGTCGATGGCTCCAAATACTCTGAGATAGCCACCCAGTTCCTGCTGCAGCTTCCGTTACCGGACAGTGAAATCATGCTGGTAGCTGCGGTTCAATCCTACAGTGAAGCCTTGTCTAAGATACCGACACTGGATTGGCGGACAAATCCTGAGCTTATTAGCATTCTCCGGGATGGTGAGGAAAAGGCCGCGCAGGATATAATTACTAGATTCAGTACCCAGTTATCTCAGACGGGGTATCGGGTATCATCTTCAATTATGCATGGCGGGGCTGCGGAATCTATCCTGAAGGTCGCTAAGGAAAACAGCCCTGACCTGATTGTCATTGGGGCGAAGGGACTAACCGGTATCAAGTCATTTCTGCTGGGCAACGTGGCGGAAAAAGTTGCCGCCAGTTCTGAATGCTCGGTACTGATTTGCCGAAGTTCTGTTACTGAATAGGCTTTCCGCCCTTTAGTTACGGAAGCTATGCCGGGGTTTGCGTGGTGAAGAGAGTCTCTCCACTTCGGGCAGGCCGAAGAGAAAAGCCCGAGTTCCACCACCGGCAGGTATCTTCAGTCACAGGTGAACCCGATAATCCGTATCCGGCCATCGGATTCATCAAGTGTCCAGGTAGTGGAACAATCGCCCCAGTTCTTAGTCACAATCGTGCCCTCAACCTGCCACAAGCCGTCGCCTTTGTAGGTTGACTTCCAGCGCCCGGTGGCCGCTATTACCTCT
>JAFGFP010000116.1 GCA_016931015.1 Dehalococcoidales bacterium | reverse complement strand
GGCGGTAGCGGGGCGGACGGCGGCAAAGACGGAACCATCGGTAGCGGCTACTACCACCAAAACGCCAGACATAGATACTGGTACGATTACATCTACAACGAGGAGACCTACTCGCCGGTTCTGCCCTATCACGACCAGGGAACCTTTATCTCCGAAAGCTACGACACCGGCTATCCTGCCAGCGACTTCGGCAAGATACGCTGGTGCCTTACCGACTCAGCGGCCACCGGGGTAAAGTTCCAGGTCGCTACCAACACCGATAACACCACCTGGAATTTTGTCGGCCCCGATGGAACTGACAGCACCTATTACACCACCAGCGCTAGCGACATTCATTCGGGGCATGACGGCGACCGCCATATCAAGTATAAGGCCTTCTTTACGACCACGAACCCGGGCGAGACCGCCATCCTGAGCAAGGTAGGCACCACCTTTACCGAGGGCGGCGGCGCCGAAATCATCTCCTTTACGATTACCGACTACGGTGATAACGGCGTTAACTTCGGCTCTCTCGACCCGGGAGACCCCGGCCGGCCGGCGGACTGGGATGAATCCCTGGGGGCGGTCACCATCACCATCGGCAGCGAGACTAACGTGGACGTTGACGTTCAGATAATGGGCACCGATTTCAGCGGCAGCGCCGGCACCTTTCCCATCGCCAGCGTGAAATACGCCGACGAGAGCGACCCGGCCGGGGCCGCTAGCCTACCCGATAGCTACTTCACCTGGTACAGCGTGGCGGCGCCCGCTACCGACCACGTAACCCAGGTCTACTACTGGATAACCATCCCTCCGGGACAGCTTCCGGGGGACTACACGAGCACCTTTTACTACCGAGCCGTTAAATCACCGTAGCGAAGGAGACTTAACCTAAGTGAAGCCGAGAAATGTTTTAGCCGTGATACTGGCCGGGATGCTGGTAGTACTGTCGCTGCCCGCAACGCCGGTAACGGCCGGCGATGAGACGGCTACCGAGGCCGAGGTCGAGGTGCTGCCCGGGACCGACCTAAGCTACGGTGCCCGGGTGGTTAGCTCCCGCTTTACCCTGCTCTCCTGGCGGGCGCTGGGCGAACCCGACAACCGGGGGGCTTCCATCCTCTGGAACGGCTGGGCAGCCATCAAGCTGGAACGCAGGGTTCCCGACGCCAACAAGATAAGCATCTGGGCGGGCCGACTGGGCTGGTCGTCCGCCGTCATGAAAATATACGTATCGGCTGACGGCAGAAGGTGGCGTAAGGTGTGCAGCGCCAACGTAAGGTCGAGCCATTTTCAAAGGTACGACTTCTACGGCCGCTTCGGAAATGTCCAGTATATCAAGGTCAGCCGGAGCGGCGGGCGCTGGTCGCTGCTCTACCTCGATGCCGTCGGGGCGGAAGGGGGTGATTAAAACAAGCAGTTTAGATTGAACAGTTGAATAATGCTTTAGACACCGGGACAAGAATTTCCTGAAACGAAATTGGAGGTAAAACATGAAAAAACTGATTATTTCCCTGGCGGCGGTCGCCGTGCTGATTGGCGTCACGGCGGTGCCGGTGATGGCGGCTGAGGAGGAAAGCGTGGGCGCATCAGTCACCGTGAACGCAGTTGTCAGCATCTCCCTGACAGACGCGGGGGATACCGGCATCAACTTCACCGGCGGAGTCCCGCCGATTACCGGGCAGGGAGACGAAGACCAGAGCGACGGCACCCCCGCCATCGCGGTAGTGGTTGAGCCCGAGACCAACGTCGAAGTCGACATATTCATCAAGGGAACGGCTACCGGAGACCTGGCGCTAGCCAACTGGAAATACAGCACCACCTTCGCCGGCACCAAAACCTCCATAACGGATACCTACGGAACGGCGGTATATACCGACAAAGGCGTCGGCAGCTATGCCTTCTACCACTGGGTCGATGTCCCGGCCGGTACGCCTTCGGGATCGCAGGGATGCACAGTGTACTACAAGGCGGAGTCTTAGGGGAAGAAGATGAAAAAGATTTGTCTGTTTGTACTAGCGGCACTACTGCTCCTGGCGCTGCCACTGCCCGCCTCCGCGGACGAGCCGGCCAAGTACAACTTCGCCAGCGCTCAGGGTGATAAGAACTTGAAAGTCACGCCCGGCGGTGAGGTCAAGGGAGACATCTACTTCTACAACATCGACGGGAACCGCATCACCCATATAACCCTTGAAGTGGGCCAGGCGCCGTCCGGCTGGGAGATAACTATCGAGCCCCCACTCTCCGAGACGCAGGTCATGGTTAACTCTATACTGGTAACGGTCACCGAGAACCTCTACGTGGAGCCCGGGGAGCTACTGTCCGAGGAACCACAGACCGTGCCCGAGGGCATGATTTCCATCACGGTACCCGGACGGGGTTATACCCTGGGTAAGCTAGCCCAGGTAATGGTCAGCGTGCCGGAGTCGGCGGCTTTAGGCACCACCGGCGAGATAACCATCGCCGCCGAGGCTACCTGGCTGGGTCAGACCGGAGCGGCCGCCGTCAAGCAGGCAAGAGACTTCGACTTCACGGTGACCGTGGTCTCGGAATCAGCGGAGTTCACCGAAGTCATCATCGACGAGAATGGGGTCGAGGATGAAACAGTCAGTACTAACGGAGTCGCCCAAGCCGCCGCCCCCCGGTGGTGGCCGGCGCTGGTCGGCGGTGCCGCCGCGGCGGTTATCGTTGGGGTGGCCGTCTCACGGCGCCGCGCCGCCAAGAGGCGAGCGCTCCGCTAGACGCGGCCTAGCGACTACGCTACAGATAGTAAACAAAGAAAGGAGGGGGCTGAAAAATATGACAGCAAAACCGGCGGTAACCCCGCTCTCTCCGGGTGACTATAGCCGACCCGTAAGCCGGACAGCACCCGTGAGAGTGTCGTCACTACGAGGTAATGAGAAACGCGGTCTCTCATTACGGCGTGCGGGGCTACCACCATCCCTATGATACAACCTGAAATACCCTTAGTAAAGGTAACGACCCTTAAACAAAATATAGACTAGAGGAGAACCACAAAATGAGACTTAAAAAACCAGCTAAGTCCCTAATCGGCATCATGCTGGCAGCCACCATGGTTTTAACCACTCCCATCGCTCCGGTTCTGGCTAGTGGGGAATTCCCGCTGGAGCCAGACGATCCGGTAATCAGCGATGCCGTGGGCTACTTTGCCGATGTGCAGGACACGAATACCGGCGCTATCGGAACCTACAGCGATTCCGGCTGGGTAATCATGGCCATCGCCGCCGCCGGTGAAGACCCTAACGATTTCGGCGACCCCTCGGTGGTCGATTTCGTCAAGGAGAACGCCGCTGAGTTGGCTAGCGAGTTCAACCTGGGCACCGCCTACGCCAGGATAGTGCTGGCGGCGGTAGCCGCCGGTGACGACCCCGCCGCCTTCGGCCCCGGCGACCCGTCCACCGTCACCGACGGAGACTACCTCGGCGCGCTGAAAGCCCTCCACAACGGAACACAGTTCACGGACGGCACTGGGGCTACGGACACCCTCAACGATGATTTCTGGGCCCTGATCGCCCTGGCGGCGGCCGGCGAAGACCCCGAATCCGCTATCGTGACCAGCACCGTCGACTTCATCCTTTTCAACCAGAACGAAGACGGCGGCTGGGGCTGGGCCACGGTAGACAACGAATATTACTCGGGGAGCGACGTCGATGACACCGCGGCGGCAATCATGGCCCTGGCGGCGGTCGGCTTCGACATGACCTCGGATGAGATTCAGAACGCTGACTACGGTGCCCTGAGCTATCTCCAGAACAACCAGGATTCTTCCGGTGGTTTCCTCTCCTGGGGGGCCGTCAGCTTGGCCTCGACTACCTGGGCGGTCGATGCTATCGCAGCGGCCGACGGTAACCCCATCGACAGCCAGTGGGCGCCGGACGGGACCGACCCGATTGAGTTCATCATGACCTACAACCAGACGGACGGCTCCTTCCTCGATTCGTCGGCCTACACCCCCAACCCCCAGAAAAACACCGCCGACGCCATAGTGTCCCTCACCGGAAACCCCTTCCCCATCACCCCCCAATACATGATGGCAGGTGAGCAAAGCACTACGGCCTCGGTATCCGTAAGCGAATACATCAGCATTTCCCTGACCGGTGGTATTGATTTCGGTACTCTTAAACCGGGCGAGGAGGAGCAGGGAGCTACCGGGCAAAGCGACGGCTCACCGGCCATCGCCATCACCGTCGAAGGCGAGACTAACGTTACCGTTGACATCGGTATCAAGGGAGACACTACCGGAGACATCCCGCTAGGCGATTGGAAATACAGCGCCACTTTCGCCGGCACCAAGACCGGACTAAGCAGTTCCTATAACAAGGCACACGATAGTGTCGGCGACGGCAGCTATCCTTTCTACCACTGGATTAGCATACCGTCCGACGCTGCTGCCGGAAGCTATCAAGCTACGGTCTACTACAAGGCAGTCAACGAAGACGCCGCTTTTGAATAACTAGCATAGCTAAAGACCGGGGGATAATGAAACGGGAGCTGTTTTTAAGCAGCTCCCGCCCCTGGCCGGCACAGTTAGCGCCATTTCAGCCTGAACAGCGATGGCGGTAACTGCCACAGAAAGCCAGAGTGGTGAGATTATATCGGCCGGCACCCGGCTTTGTCAAAAAACATGGCCGGGGCGGGGCGGTTACTCACTGCTATCGCTGTTTGGGAGGATTTAATGCGCAGTTTACTATCGGGACTACCCAGGCCGCTAGTGTGGCTTGCGACGGGGACGATCGCCCTTGCCTGGCTCTTTACCCCGCTGCGGGCCCTGGCGCTCGAGGTTACCCCCGCCGAGCTCGACTTCAGTGTCGCCACCGGCGAGCGGAGCACGGACACCCTAGAGCTGGTAAATAACGAGGGCCAGGCGCAGGACTACCGGATATACCCCGACGACGCCTATCAGGACTGGTTCACCATCAGCCCGGACGAGGTATCGCTGGCTCCCGGCCAGAGCGCCGAGATAGAGATTACGGTAGCGCCGCCGGCGGATAGCCACGGGGAGTATACTGCCTTTATCTATATCACCTCGGCTCAAGCCGCCGACGGCCTCCAGGTCAACCTCGGGGTTAAGATTCAGGCCGAGATTACGGTCAGGAACCCCGAGTCCGGCTGGTGGAAAATCTTCCAGGATAACCCCCTGCTGTTGGCAGCCGTCATCGGCGGGCTCACCGCCATTATCGTCGGCGTGGTTGTCTGGCGGAGGCGGAGACGATATGATTATAGGGATTACAGGGGGTTCTGATGAGACGACCGAGCCCGGGGGTAACCGCAGCTAAGCTCTTCCTTTTGGCAGTACTGATAGTCGCTCTGTGCAGTTGCCAAACAGCGCCCAGCGCCCCCAGCGACCCTATCCCGAAGCTGCCCCCCGCCCCCACCCAACCAACGGAGCCCGAAGAGCCCTACCAGGCGGCGGCAGCGCCCGACGACGAGGTAAATATCATCGTCACCCGCGACTTCGGCAGCCAGGTCATGCTCGACGAGACCATCAGCATCAGCGGCGATACCTCAGCCATGGCGGCCCTCATGGAGGTAGCCGAGGTGGAGACCAGCTACGGGGGCGGCTTCGTTGACGCCATCAACGGGCTGAGCTCGGGATACTCCGGGAGTCACACCAGCAAAGAGGACTGGTTCGTGTTTTTCAATGGCATTATGTCAAATACAGGGGCCCTAGACTACCCGCTTCAGCCCGGCGATACCGAGCACTGGGACTACCACAACTGGGACTTCCACCAGTTCGTGCCGGCCATCATCGGCGACTACCCGGCGCCCTTCCGGAACGGCTACCGGGGCAAGGTCTACCCGACGGTAGTCGTCTATCAGGACGGCTGGGAGGAAACCGCCCGCGAGATAGCCGACAGCCTGGCGGAACTGGGGGTGGGCGAGGTCACCTGCCGGGACTGGGACGAGCTTTCCCCGGAGGCTAAAGAGAAAAGCAACCTGATTCTCCTCGGCGATAGTAACTTCGCACCGATTACGGAGCTGAACGAGCCCTGGAACCGGCTCGGGTTTTACGGCCGCTTCGAGGACGGCTCCCTCCGGGTCTTCGACCCTGCGGGTAATCTCAGCGCCGAATATAACGAGGGCACCGGTCTCATCCAGGCGACCCAGAGCATCTGGAACCCCAAGGGCACCGGCGCCTGCGAGAACGTCGTCTGGATGGTCTCCGGTCTGGACGAGGCCGGGGTGAGGGCCGCCGCCGAGACCCTGATTGATAGCTATTACGAGTTCCGGTACGCCGGCGCCGCGGTTATCGCCGACGGCAAGATATTAAAGGTGCCTTAGTGAGAAGCTTTAGATACCAGGACAGAAACACCCCGGTGCACCGGCTCAACCCCTTCCCCAAACTGGGCTGGATTATCAGTATCCTCATCCTGGCCCTGGTGCTCGATAGCCCCCTCTTTCTGCTGCTCCTGTTTCTGGCGACGCTGCCCCTGGTCAGGGCGAGCCGGGTGGGCGCCGAGTGGCGTGCCTTTATGAAGCTCGCCCTGTATCTCTCGGGGGCGATTATCCTGATAAACGCCCTGGTGAGCTCTCACGGCACGCACGTTCTCGTCGAGCTGCCGGGACACTTGCCCCTGCTCGGGGCTCCGGTGATAACCCTGGAGGCAATCCTCTACGGGGTGGCCATGTCCCTGCGCCTGCTGGCCATAATCTCCGCCTTCGCACTGCTCACCCTGACGGTGAACCCCGACGACATGATGCTGGCCATGATAAAGATGAAGCTGCCCTATAAATCGGTGCTGGTAACCTCGCTCTCCACCCGGTTCATGCCCACCCTGCTCGACGACGTCGACCGGATTACCGACGTGCAGCGCGCCCGGGGCCTGGAGATGGACAAGGGCAAGCTGAGACAACGAATCAAGAGCCGTGCCTCCATCGTGACCGCCCTGCTCACCAACTCCCTCGACCGGGCCGTCCAGGTCGCCGAGGCCATGGAGTCGCGCGCCTTCGGCACCGGCCGTAAGCGCACCTTCTACCGCGACATCAGCTTTAGCCCATCCGACACGGCCGCCCTGGCGGTCTCCCTGCTCCCCGGTGCCCTGGGTATCTTCATGGGTACTCACGGCTACGGGCAGTACCAGTACTACCCCAGCCTCTCCTGGATAAATCTCACCCCCGGAGAGTGGTGGCTTTTGGGGCTGATGGTATTATTATTGGTGGCCCTGCTGCCGCTGGCCCATCTTAAACAGAGGGTAGACCTTGATTAAAATAGCAGACCTGACCTTTTACTACAGCGACACCACCCAACCGGCCCTTAAGGACGTAAACCTCAGGGTAAGGGACGGTGAGTTCGTGCTTCTCACCGGCCCCTCCGGGGGAGGTAAGTCGAGCCTGTGCCGCTGCCTTAACGGCCTCATTCCCCACTTCTACGGCGGCAAAATATCGGGGCGGGTGAGTGTTGCCGGACTGGATACGCTCAAATCATCGACCGGGGAACTGGCCGAGAAAGTCGGCTTCGTCTTTCAGGACCCGGAGAACCAGCTGGTAAGCATGGACGTGGAGCGCGAGGTCGCCTTCGGGTTGGAGAACCTCGGCTTCACGCGACACCTCATCGCCAAGCGCCTTGAGGAATCACTGGACACGCTCGGTATCGCCGGCCTCCGCCACCGGCCCCTGAGCGAGCTCTCCGGCGGCGAAAAGCAAAAGGTCGCCATCGCCTCGGTGCTGGCGCTCCACCCCAGCGTCTTAATACTGGACGAACCGACCTCGGAGCTCGACCCCAAGGGCGCCGAAGAGGTGCTCTCGATAGTCACCCAGCTCAACCACGAGCTCGGCCTGACCGTGCTCCTGGTGGAGCACCGCCTCGACCGGGTGCTCCAGTATGCCGACCGGCTGATAGTCATCGATAAGGGGGCGATTAGCCTCGACGGCGGGGTAAACGACATCCTGACCAACCGCTACCGGGAGCTTTCCGACCTCGGTATCGGAGTCCCACCCCTGATTCGGCTGTTTCAGGAGCTAAAGAAACGTGACGCAACTATCGATAGAGTCCCGCTCACGGTTAAAGATGGCCGGGCACTGCTGAAGAAGACCTTAAAAGACCGCTCCCCACCGGCGGATAGCGCCGTGGCTCAGCAAAAGACGGACGGGAAAGCCCTGATTGAGGTCAAAAACCTGTGGTATGCCTACCCGAACGGCCTTACCGCCCTGAAGAACGTCAACCTGGAGCTGAGGGCCGGTGAGTTCGTGGCGGTCATGGGACGAAATGCCTCCGGGAAGACCACCCTGGTCAAGCACTTTAACCGCCTGCTCGTCCCCACCAAGGGCAGAATTATGGTAGACGGAACCGACACCAGAGAGGCGACTATTGCCCAGCTGGCACGTAAGGTCGGCTTCGTCTTTCAGAACCCTAACGACCACCTCTTCGCCGACACCGTCTACGACGAGATTACCTTCACCCTGAAGGCTCTCGGCTTCAGCAACGATGAAATCGAGCGCCGCACCGGCCAGGTACTGGAGGAGTTTCACCTCACCGGGCTTAAAGAGCACTACCCGCGCTCGCTGAGCGGGGGCGAAAAACAGCGGGTGGCCCTGGCCTCGGTGCTGGTGGCCGGCCCCAGGATTCTCATCCTCGACGAACCGACCCGGGGCATGGAGTACCACTTGAAGAGCGAGCTGATGCGCTTTCTCAAGGACTACTGCGCCCAGGGTAACACCGTGGTCCTGGTCAGCCACGACGTCGAGATAGTCGCCGAGCACGCCGAGCGGGTCATTCTCCTGAGCGAGGGCAGGGTGGTCGTCGACGGGGAAAAGCACGACGTCCTCTCTCAAGCTCTACTCTTTTCGCCGCAGATAAACCGCCTGCTACAGCCGTTCGCCCGCTACGGCGTCTCGAGCAAGATTCTGACCGTGAGCGAAGCCCTGGACGTGCTGTCATGAAACCGAGATACGTATTCCTGGCCGTTATCTCCGGTCTGGCCGTAGCCTCCTTTCTAGCGCCGGTAGTAAGCCCCTCCCCTCTGGGCATCCTGCAGAACTGGGGGCTTATGTCGATTGTCTTAGTCGCCCTGACCATCGTGGCCTTCTTCTTCGAGTTCGAGACCAAGGCCACCGGCTCCAAGGAGATAGCCCTCATCGGCATACTGGGCACGGTCTCCGCGGTGGTGCGCATCCCCTTCGCCGCCATCCCCAGCGTCCAGCCCTGCACCTACCTCATAATCTGCTCCGGGTATGTCTTCGGGCCGCTGGCCGGATTCATGGTCGGGGCCATCACCGCCCTCGTCTCCAACTTCTTCCTGGGACAGGGCCCGTGGACTATCTACCAGATGTTCGCCTGGGGGCTGAGCGGGGTCAGCGCCAGCTACTTAAGACGCCTCAACCCGGGACGCCGGGGGCTCATCTTCTTCGGTGTAGTCTGGGGCTATCTCTTCGGAATCGTAATGAACCTGTGGTTCTGGGCCGCCTTCGTCTATCCCCTGACGCCGAGGACCTTTCTTGTCTCTCTGCTTAACAGCCTCTGGTTCGATACCGCCCACGCCGTAGCCAACGCCATCTTCCTGGGGCTCTGGGGTAACAAGACCATCAGCATCCTGGAGCGGTTCCGTAAGAGGTTCCAGTGGCAGACATCCGGGCCGGAAAAGAGGGCGGCGGCCCTACCCTAGAGGAGTCCAGCCGCTAGACAAACCCGGTATTGACGCGCCCCCGATATTGTGTTTCAATACCCCTAAAATCGTTCCCGCCGTAAGCGACAAAAAAGGAGGTAGCAATATGAAGGGAAAGAGACTACGCCTCACCGCTGTCTCAATACTGGCTCTGGCGGCATTCCTGCTGGCCGGCTGCGCCGGGGGCGAGGTCAGCCTTCCCGGCGGCGCCTCCTCGGCCACCTCCCTGACTAAAGCCACCATGTGCCGGTCGGTAAACCCGGATACCGGAGAGCCGGTCGAGCCGACCAGCTCCTTTGCTCCCGACACCGCGGAGATTTTCTGCTCGGCCAAGCTGGCTAACGCCCCGGCCGGCTCCGAGATAAAGTCGGAGTGGATATTCGTCAGGGGCGAGACCGGAGAAGAGGTTGACTACCTGATTGACACCTGGAACACGACCGCCACCGGCAGCGGCTACGTAAGCTTCTCCATAACGGCCCCCGAGAGCAACTGGCCCAAGGGAGACTACCAGGTCGTTCTCTACCTCGACGGGAAAGAGGTAACCAGCGCCTCCTTCAAGGTTCAATAGCCTGGAGCCTCCACCCGTGACCGATTCCGCAAAAGCTCGCCGGAGCCGGGCGCTCACATCCTGAACCCGGCCCCGGCGATTCTCTACCCGCCGCTAAAAACAGTTCGGTAATCGTATCAGTAACTACTTACGCCTACTGAGCGGCACCACGCTGATACCAGCTCTTAAAGGCCGTCGCCTGTAAACCAGCCGCGATGGTAGCCACGATGGTATCGTTACCGGTCTTATTACCCACGTAGTCGAAGCTGACCTGACCGTTAGTATTGGTCGTCAGCGTCACCGGAGCCATACTGTTGGCCCCGCTGACGGTGATGGTTACCGTCAGACTGGGTATGGGACTGCCGTACTTGTCATACACGGTAACGGTGACCTCATGCTCGGTGCCAATCAGATTACTGGCCTGAGTCGGCTCGATGCTGATTCTGGTGGGTACGGCCGGCTCATAGCACCACTTCTCGGCGGCCCCGGGGACATAGCCGCAGGGTATCCGTTTCCCGCCGCAAAGGGTATAGCCGAGGTTCCTGGCCTCTCTATCGCTGAGACACTGACAGTTCCCAGGACATTCGTCTTCGGTCGTCGCCTCCCGGTAGCAGTACATCACGACGCCAGCGGCATCAGTGCCGCAGCTCACGTCGAGGCACTGCTCCAGGCCCTGCTCCTCTGCCGCCGCCGGGCTCATCGCCAGACAGTAGCAATCATCCGGGCACTCCACCTGGCTCGCCCGCCGGTAGCAGTACATAGCGTTACCATCGGCATCGGTGCCGCAGCTCACGTCGAGGCACATCTCCAGGCCCTGCTTACTTGCCTCGTCCTGACTCATCGCCAGACACTGACAATCATCGGGGCACTGCACCTGAGTCGTCTTCCGGTAGCAGTACATCGCCTTACCGGTGACATCGGTGCCGCAGCTTGCATCGAGGCACCGCTCCATGTCCTGACGCGCCGCTTCCGCCTCGGTCAGTGCCAAACATTCGCAGCCCTGAGGGCACTCTCCCTCCTCGGTGGGTATCTCATAGCAGTAGATAAAATTACCATCGGCATCGGTGCCGCACGGCCTCGTCTCTCCGGGGCAGGTCGCTAAACCCTTCTCCTGAGCCACCGCCGCGGTCAGGCACTGACACCCCCGAGGACAGCTTACCTGCTCGGTCGGCTCCTCGAAGCAGTAGCGTATCGGCTGCTGATTTTCATCGTACTCGCAGATTTTCACCTCACCGCCGCACCAGGCGGTCAGCCCCGCTTTCAGCGCCTCTTCCCTGGTAAGACAGCGGCATCCCTGAGGACACTCCTCCCCCTCGGTCGGTGGGGTATAGGGTATCGTCGAGGCGGTGGAGGGCGAGAGGTACTCGACATCCAGGCTGAAACCGACCGGGGTGCTGGCGGTATAGACGGCGACGACATCGAGGGGGGCGGAGGCGTAGATAACCACGAAACCCTTAATAAACCGCACCAGAGAGCTCACCGGCACGATGTCGCTCGTCTGTATCAGGGTGCCGCCCGAATCTTCAGCCGTGCTCGGAGTAAGTGCGGTCAGCGTCTGCTGCTGGCCGGTGGTAGTCAAATCCGGCTCTTCTTCATCGGGCCCGAGCAGACCGTAGATATCAAGGCAGTCAATCTCGATTGCTTCGTCCGGCCCCAGGACGACCCGGTGAAACTCGGATATCCGGCCCCGGGGTTCGTCCTCACGCTGGGCGATGACCGCCTTCTTGTAGAGCACCACCCGGCCGTCATGAGGATTGTGCACGTTAACCGCCGTGGAATAGGAGCCGCGCTGCACGCCCTCCTTGCCGAAGGCGGGGCCGCAGAGAAACTTGGCTGAATAGACGATTAGCCGCTCCGTCTCCGGGACCCGGCTCAGGGTCGGTATCTCCGGCGGCACCGCTTCCAGAGGGGTCTCCAGGGCGATAAGCCGTTCTATCTTGGCCCGCACCCTTACCAGCTCTTCATGCAGCGGATTTGCCTCCGTGGCCGCCGCCAACGCCGTGGTCGCCCCGGCTACCGCCAGCGGCAGCTCGTTTATCAGGTTCTCAAGATTTTCGGCGATGGCATACTTCAACCTCAGGGCGTTCTGTTCCTGATTGGTGAACTCGAGCCACTCCAGCTTTCTCACCGTATCGATAATGCCATTTATCTGCCCGATGACTCCCTCATCGGTGGTCATCCCCTTAGCCTGGTTAAGCTCGGCGAGGATGCTTTCGACTAGTTTTTCCGCTTCCGCCTGCTGCGCTGCAGCCGGCTCCGCGGGCGGTTCCGGAGACGCCCATCTGGCCGCTACCAGCTCGGAAGGAATAACGGCCACCATGGCCAGGGCAAGAAAAGACGAAAAAAGCAGGAAAACCCTTTTTCTCATCTCACACCTCCTCTTGGGAAAGTATCCTTTTTCCGACTACCCCTTAGAGATTAGTGGGGCTATTATACCACATATCCGGCCACTTTCAAGGGGGGATTTGGGGGATATGCCACAGGCAAACGAAACAGGGTAACAGATAATAAGAGAGCCGGACGT
>JAFGFP010000115.1 GCA_016931015.1 Dehalococcoidales bacterium | reverse complement strand
TTCAGGCTGCTGTCGAAGTTGGGCATGAAGTCCACGGTGTCCTTTTCGATGTCGACCAACATCTCCTGAGAGATGGGGGCCAGGCGCACCTCAGTGTAACGCATGGCCGCCGGCGGGTCGTTATCGACGCTACCGAAGTTACCCTGCCCGTCGATGAGCACATGGCGCATGGAAAAATCCTGGGCCATGCGCACCATGGCGTCATATACCGCGCTATCGCCGTGGGGGTGATACTTACCGAGCACATCACCGACGACGCGGGCGCTCTTGCGATGAGGGTTGGTGTGGCTTAAGCCCAGACCCTGCATGGCGTAGAGAATGCGCCGGTGAACCGGCTTCAGCCCGTCCCGGACATCGGGCAGGGCCCGGGAAACGATGACGCTCATGGCGTAGTCGAGGTAGGAGCTCTTTACCTCCTCCTCGATATTGACCGCTCTGATTTTACCTAAAACCATATTCGCTTAACCCCTTATTCTTCGTCGCTGTCAGTAATATCGTCGCCTTCGCCAGTAGCCACCTCGCCCGACAGCTCTCTTTCTTTAACGCCGGCTACAGCGTAATCGGTTTCTTCTTCCTCCCCCTCAACCACCCCCTCCTCCTCTTCATACTCCAAATCGTGCTCGTGCTTGATGACCCTATCGCTTAAGTAGGGGCGGGGGCTCTTAAACTCCCGGGCCGGGAAGGAGAGCCGCCCGGCCTGACTGGGGTGCTGGTAGACCTCGCGGATGATGATGCTCGCGGTCTCCTCCGTCGAGCTGACCACCGCCGCGCTATACTCGTTACCCCCCGCCATCAGCCGGATAAGCCGCTGGGTGTGCTTGGGCTCGACCTGCCCCAGATACTCGCTGCGGCCGGTCTCCACCTTCAGATTGGGCCCCTCCACCTTGAGATAGACCTTGTCCCCGGCCACCATCTTGGCCACCACCTCGGGAAGCCCCAGCTGATGGAGGTCGACGATGCCCGCCTTCCCCGTCTCCTCAATGAAATGCAGGGGCTCGACGCGGGAATCCTCCGGTGCGCCAGCAATGACCTCCCTGAGCCGGGACAGCCGGCTCAGGTTCTTCTGGGCAATGGTATTATACGGGTCGAGCTCTATAGCCCGGGTGTAGGCCTCGTAGGCGTTAGAGAACTCGCCTATCTCCAGGTAGGCTCTACCCAAACGGTTATAGGCACTGACGTCGTCGGGGTAGCCCGTTACCAGACTCTGATTGACGGCTACCGCCTCCCGCCAGCGGCCCTCCATAGCCAGGCCAATCGCCTGCCGGGCCCGCCGCTGCCTTAAACCGGTGGCTGCTTCTTCCATCATGCTCGTGCTCCTGCTAACAGCTCCAGATTATAGTTTCTTAATTATTCCCCACCAAAACCGCTCGCCCCGCCCGTTACTCCCCGCTCTCCAGCTCAAATGCCCGGTGCAGGGTACGCACCGCCTCGGTAACCTTATCCGCATCAATGATGCAGGTTATCCTTATCTCCGAGGTCGTGATTAGCTGAATGTTAATGCCCCGCTCGCTAAGCACGGTAAACATACGCGCCGCATAGCCGGGGGTATTCTGCATCCCGGTACCGATGATGCTTATCTTACCCAGGTTGGAGTCGCTGAGGCACTCCCGGGCCTTAATCTGCTTGGCGATGGGCTCGACAACCCGCATCGCCTCTTTAAGCTCCCCCTTGGCCACGGTAAAGGTAAGGTCGGTAATGTGCTCGATGCTGGCGTTCTGAACGATGGTGTCGATGCTGACCCCGGCCTGGGCCAGGGGCTGAAAGATGGCGGCGGCGATGCCCGGCCGGTCGGGAACCCCGACCACGGTTATCTTGGCGACATCAAGGTCGTGAGCGATACCCGTTACTTTATTTCGCACTTCCATAGACGCTCCTCCGTGAATTAAGGTGCCCGGCTTATCATCGAAGCTCGAGGCGACCAGAATCGGGACGTGATATATCTCCCCCAGCTCAACCGCCCGGGGGTGCATCACCTTAGCCCCGTAGGTGGCCAGCTCCAGCATCTCCTCATAGCTAATCTCTTCAAGCGGCCCCGCCTCAGGAACGATACGCGGGTCGGCGGTATAGACGCCGTCGACATCGGTATATATCTGGCAGACGCCGGCCCCCAGGCTCGCCGCCAGCGCCACCGCGGTCGTGTCCGAACCGCCTCGTCCCAGGGTGGTAATGTCCATCTCCCCGGTAACCCCCTGAAAGCCGGCCACGATGACAATCTTACCCCGCTCCAGCTCCTTAATCACCCGCCTGGACTCAATCTTAAGGATACGCGCCTTACGGTGGGCGGAATCGGTCTGAATGCCCGCCTGAGCCCCGCTCAGGCTAATCGCCTCGTAGCCCATATCCCGGAGCGCCATGGCCAGCAGGGTGCTGGAGACAATCTCGCCCGTGGAAAGAAGCAAATCGAGCTCGCGCTCGCTGGGCTCCCCGGCTACTTGATAGGCCAAGTTGACAAGCTCGTCGGTGCTGTCGCCCATCGCCGAGACGACGACCACCACCTGGTTACCCTGATCCCGGGTAGCCGCGATGCGCCGGGCGACGTGTTTAATGCGCTCGGCGCCGGCCACCGAGGTGCCGCCGTACTTCTGCACAATCAAGGCCATCTAGTCACCAACTCCCACCAATCTGCTCATAATACTATAACCGGGGTCAAGAAGTAAATTTGTCTTCCGCGCCGCCGCCTCGGTGAATCTCGCCGCCCCGTTAGCCGGAAAGCCGGGCCCCCAGAGCACGAAGGGCACCGGCTCCGGGGAGTGGGTACGGGCAGCTACCGGGGTGGGGTGGTCCGGCATAACGAGAACCCGGAGGGCATCTCCCTGCCAGGTGCGGAGCTCGCTCACCATATCTTCATCCACCCTCTGGATAGCCGCTATCTTGGCGTCAACCGCGCCGCTATGAGCCGCCTCGTCGGACGCCTCGACGTGGATCGCAACCAGGTCATGGTCTTCGAGGGCAGTAAGGGCCCCGGCTACCTGAGCCGAATAGTCGTTATCCTGCCCGTCGGTGACCCCCGGTATGCTCAGAATGGCCATACCCAGCATCTTACCCAGCCCCCGCAGCAGGTCGACCCCGGAGGTGATGGCCGCCCGGAGCCCGTAAGCTTGCTGAAAGGGCGGCATTTCCGGCACTTGGCCGCTACCCCAGAAGAGCCATATCATGGTGGCCGGGGTCTCCCCGCGCTCAACGCGCCTTACGTTCACCGGATGGTCTTTGAGCACCGCCACGGAGCGCTCCATGAGCTCCCGCAGCAGCTCACTCCCCCAGCCCCGGGGGAGGGACTCGGCCACCGGCTTATCGGGGATGTCGTGGGGCGGGGTGCACCGCGCCTCAAGGGTAGCCACCGCCCCCTTAATCTTTAGGATGTTCCGGTAGCTCACCCCGGGGTAAAAGTGCACGCGGTCGCTCCCCAGGCTCTCGTTCAGGGCCGAGATAAGCTCGCCGGCCTCCTCAGTGCTGATGTGGCCCGCGCTATAATCCTGCATCCGGCCGTCGCTAACCGCCACCAGATTGCAGCGAAAGGTAACCTCTCCCGGCTCGAGGGTAATGCCCATACTCTTGGCCTCGATGGCGCTCCGGCCCTGGTAGTAGACGGCGGGGTCGTAACCGAGCACCGACATACAGGCACAGGCGCTCGAGGGCTCCATGCCGTGGGGCACGGTGCGGCAGAGCCCGACCGTCCCTTCCCGCGCCATGGCGTCCAGGTTGGGGGTGTGCGCCAGCTCCAACGAGGTGCGGCCCAACCTCTCCGGGAGGGGTAGCCCGGCGGCACCATCAATTATAAGCACGCAATACTTCATTATTGGTTCTCAATACCATAATAAACGCCGCTAAGTCAAGAAAGGTTGCCGAACTCACAAAATCCGCCTATAATAAGCGGGGCGGGGTGTAGCGCAGTCGGCTAGCGCGCAGCGTTCGGGACGCTGAGGTCGGAGGTTCAAGTCCTCTCACCCCGACCACCATCATTCCGCTGCCTTCTTCTTGGCTTCTTCCCAGAGCCCGTTCTGCTGGGCAAAGGTTAGCTTAGCGAAGCTGAGCCCCCGCTCCCGGCAGAGCTCCTCCATACAGGTAAAGCGCCGGGAAAAGCGCTCGTTAGCCTGGCGCAGGGCCGACTCCAGGTCGACCCCCTCCCGACGGGCAATATTGGCCAGGGTAAAGAGCAGATCACCGAACTCGGCCGCCTTCTCCTCCTGGCTGGCCGCCTCCCTGAGCTCACCGACCTCTTCCGTAAGCTTGTCGATGATGCCGCTCACGTCCGCCCAGTCGAAGCCGACCCGGGCCACCCGGCCCTGAACCCGCTGGCTGAAGGCAAGGGCCGGCATCTGACGGGGAATCCCCGCCAGCATGGAGACCCCGGGCGCTCTCTCCTCCTGCTTGAGGAGCTCCCAGTTATGGGTTACCTCGGCGGCATCCTTCACCTTACGGGAGCCGAAGATATGGGGGTGGCGGTGAATGAGCTTGGTGTTTATCTTGCGTAAGACGTCCCCCACCTCGAAATCACTGGCCTCGGCAGCAATCTGAGCGTGAAGTACCACCTGCAAGAGCAAATCGCCCAGTTCGCCGCTAAGCATCTCGGCATCCTCCGCATCCAGGGCCTCGAGCACCTCGTAGCACTCCTCGAGCAGGTTCTCCCGTAGCGAAAGGTGGGTCTGCTCCCTGTCCCAGGGACAGCCGTCCGGGCCCCTGAGCCGGGCGATAATATTCACCAGGGTATTGAACTGATCCAGATTCTGCGGTTGAGACAAGTTACCCTCCATCCTCACACCGAACGTATAATTCTACTCCAATCCTTTTCCCTAGCTCAAACCGAGCTGCGCCCCGACGAAATCCCGCTGGCCGCGCAGGAAGTCGGCCGCCCCCAGCGCCTGCTTCCCCTCCAGCTTGAGCCGGATAATCCCCAGGACCCCGTCGCCGGTAGCCACCCCGAAGGCCGGGGCCTTCTCCTCACCAGCCAGCGCCACCACCCGCCCCACCGGAGCCGCTTCCTCCCCGGACAGGGGCACCGCCTCGAGAATCTCCAGCCGCCGGCCCTGCCAGCGGGTATAGGCCCCGGGCCAGGGTTGACAAGCACGCACCCGGCGC
The DNA here is from genome assembly GCA_016931015.1 of Dehalococcoidales bacterium. Taxonomy (GTDB): domain Bacteria; phylum Chloroflexota; class Dehalococcoidia; order Dehalococcoidales; family UBA5760; genus UBA5760. The sequence goes on along the minus strand of JAFGFP010000115.1, from coordinate 3,103 downwards.
CAGATAGCCACCGCCGCCAGCCGCCAGTCGATCTCACCCGCCGTCTTGGAAATCGGGCCGGCATAGCTCGCCCGGGCCTCATCCTGGGGCCGGGGGATAATCTCCCCCTTTAGCCAGCGGGGCAGCACCTCGAGCAGCAATTGCGCCCCCAGCCGGGCGAGCTTAGCGCCGAGCGAGTCGGTGGTATCTATGTCCGCAACCGGAAGCTGCGCCCGGGCTAGTAGCGGCCCGGTATCCAGACCCTCGTCCAAGAGCATAATGCTTACCCCGGTAAACTCGTCGCCGGCCAGAATCGCCGCCGCCACCGGGGAAGCCCCCCGGAAACGGGGCAGCAGGGAGGGGTGAACGTTGAGACAGCCGTAGCGAGGAAGCTCTAAAACCGAGCGGGGCAGAATCTGGCCGAAGGCGGCCACCACGATAAGGTCGGGGCGAAAACCGGCGAGCTCAGCCACCGCCTCCGGCCTCTTGAGACTTACCGGCTGCACCACGGGTAGCTTCCAGGCCGCGGCCGCCCGCTTCACGGGCGAGGCTAAAAGAGCCCGCCCCCGACCCGCCGGGCGGTCGGGCTGGGTGTGGACCGCCACCACCTGATGCTGACTAAGGACGAGACTTTCCAGCGAGGGCACGGCGAACTCCGGGCTACCCATGAAGACAACGCGCAAATCGGACCTCCTCCGGCTAAATCTTAACACCGCAAAAATTTCCCGGCAAGCGACCACACCACACCCGCCGGGGAAACAACCGGGCAAATAAACTAGTTTCCGGGACCTTTCAAGGGGATTTGGCACCCGAAAACACCCCCAAGCCGCCCTGAGAAATCTTGCCCCTCGACCCCAAGTGCCCCCGGTCGGCAGGTCCGTCCCGACCCTGCCCGTAGCGCCGCCGGTAGCCGGGACTTCCTCCACCAGCGCAGCCGGTAAGCCCTGTCCTTCCCCAAATGGCTAACCCCAGCCTAAAAACCTGATATCGGGCAAATAAACTAGTTTCCGAGACCTTTTAACAGAAAATTAAACCCGAAAACATCCAGAAACCAGCCTTTGAGCTGTTGCCCGTCCCCCGTGGGGGCTTGTTATGATTTACTACGTGACCAGCGTGTCCCGTGTTTCCATAACCCCCGCAGCCACCCTAGAGCCAGAGACCGGCCATACCAGCCGGGGCTAAGGCGGGTACCAACCCACGGCAGTAAAGCTTAAGTCCTGCGGAATAAAACGAAGGTACTTTGATGGAAGTTGAATCCGCCAAACGAATCTGGGAGACCGCTCTGGGTGAGCTACAAATCCAGGTCTCGAGACACAACTACCAGACCTGGCTGGAGAAGACCACTGGCCTCAGCTGCCGGGACAACCAGTTCGTGGTCAGGGTGCCCAACGCCTTCGTCGCCGAGTACCTGGATAAGAACCAGCGCTCCCTGATCGAGAGGACCCTCATCAGGCTTACCCGCCGCGACATTCGCGTCCTCTTCGAGGTGGATTCTCCAGAAAGATCGGCCGCGGACGGACACGGACGTGCCGGGTTTCTGGGCGATGACCGCCCCGGCCCGCAACCCTTCAACCCGAAGTACACCTTCGATTCCTTCGTTACCGGCAGCGGTAACCTGCTCGCCTACTCCGCCGCCCTGGGGGTAGCCCGCAACCCGGGACAGACCTATAACCCCCTCTTTATCTACGGCGGGGTCGGCCTGGGGAAGACCCACCTGCTGCACGCCATCGGGCACATCGCCGCCGCCAGCTACCTAAGGGTGTGCTACGCCAGCTGCGAGCGGTTCACCAACGAGTTCATCACCGCCCTCCAGGAGCGGCAGATGGAGACCTTCCGCCGGCGCTACCGGGGCGTCGACATGCTCATGATTGACGACATTCACTTCATCAGCGGTAAGGAGCAGACCGAGGAGTGCCTCTTTCACACCTTTAACGAGCTCCACGACGGCAACCGGCAGATTATCGTGACCAGCGACCGCGCGCCGAAGTCCATCCCCCGGCTCGCCGAGCGGCTGCGCTCCCGCTTCGAGTGGGGCCTGGTCGCCGATATCCACCCCCCCGACCTGGAAACCCGGCTCGCCATCCTGCAGGCCAAGGCCCGGGAGCATGGGGCGGACGTCCCCCTGGACTCCCTGGAGCTCATCGCCCGGCAGATTCAGCAGAACATCCGCGAACTGGAAGGCAGCCTGAACCGGGTTATCGCCTACGCCCGGCTCCTCAAGGCCCGGGCCACCCCGGAGGTGGCCGCCGAGGCGCTGGAGCACACCGCCTCCGAGAACGCTGGCGACACGCCGGGAACCCCGGCACAAATCATCGATGCGGTCGCCCGCAGCTTCCAACTCAGCGCCGCCGACCTATCGGGCCTCAAGCGAGATCAGGAGACCGCCCAGGCCCGGCAGATAGCCATGTTCCTTATCCGGGAGCAGTCCGGGATTCCCCTGGCCCAAATCGGCCTTGAGTTCGGCAAGCGAAACCCGTCCACCGTAAGGCACGCCTGCGAGAAGATAGCCGCCGAGTGCGACGCTAACCCTCACCTCCGGCGCCGGGTCTCCTCGCTCCGAGAGCAACTCCGGCCCAAGTAGCCGGGCCAAAACCCGGTGGCCTCTCCGTTCAAAGTCCCCCCTTTTTTAGCATAACTTTTGTAAAAACCGGCCCGCCTTTATGATAACTTCGAGATTTTTATGATAAGCGGGCGAAGCCTCAGGCTGGAAATCAGCCAGTTTCATCACCACTAACTCCAAAAAACAGGTTCCCAAGCCGGAATACCCAACGATAACACTATTACTGAGATTATTAACTGAAGATAGAATTAATCCAGGAGTTAAGGTAAAATTAACGATAACTTAGGGTACTTTATGATAGAGAGGAGCGATGTTTGACTGTACTGAAATCGAGGTTAGGGCCGGCCGGGGTGGCGACGGGGCCATAAGCTTCCGGCACGAGAAGTACGTCTCCTTCGGCGGCCCGGATGGAGGCGATGGGGGTAGCGGCGGCGATGTCATCATTGAGGCCGATGGCAGCGTTACTAGCCTCCGCCTCTTTAAGCAGAAGCGTTTCTTCAAGGCGGAGGCTGGTGGGAACGGCCGGGCCCAGAAGAAGCACGGCCGGAAGGGAAAGACCCTGGT
>JAFGFP010000114.1 GCA_016931015.1 Dehalococcoidales bacterium | reverse complement strand
GGGTTTTTAGCGCAGTAGTCCCGGAAGAGGCCGATAGCGAACTGGCAGTCGGCGATGATACTATCTATCCGCCCCAGGATTTCCTGGCGCTGCTCGGGTCGAAGGGCCCGGTTCATGCCGCCGGGGATGGCGGCGTTGGGGTGAACCTTCTTGTCGCCGAGCATCTCTATGATTCTCTGGCCGAAGCCGCGCAGCTTGACCCCTTTCTTGGCGATTTCGGGCACCTCGCTAATCAGCCCCATGACGTTTCGCTTGGCCGGGTCGGCATCGAATCCGAAGAGCAGGTCGGGGCTGGCCAGGTGGAAGAAGTGCAGCGCGTGAGACTGAAGGAGCTGGGCCATGTGCAGCAGCCGGCGCAGCTTCTCGGCGGTCGGCGTTAGTTTTACTCCCAGGATGACATCCCCGGCCTTGGCGGCGGCCAGGTGGTGGCTCACCGGGCAGATACCGCAGATTCGGGGGGTGATAACCGGCATCTCCCAGAAGAGCCGCCCCTCGCAGAATTTCTCGAAGCCGCGCACCTGGGTAACGTGCAGCCGGGCTCTATCGACATTGCCTTTGTCGTTAAGGATGATGGTTACCTTACCGTGTCCCTCGATTCGGGTAACCGGCTCAATGACAATCTTTTTGCTCATAGTATCACCTTCCAAGTAAGACCTTAGTCGAATCTCATTATCTCGCTGGGCAGCACCGGAACCCGGCCTTCGAGTAGTTCCGCCAGGGCGTAGTGAATTGCCTTGGGGCTGGGCGGGCAGCCGGGCACGTAGCAGTCGACCTTGACCACCTGATTTACCGGCTTAACCGGTATCAGAGGCGGGATGTCCTCCGAAGTGGGAATCTTACTGTCCTGAGCGGTGCTCTCGGTGCTGTAGTATCGGTGTAAGGTATCCTCGATGCTGAACAGGTTACGCATGCTGTTTATGCCCCCGAAGCAGGCGCAGTCGCCCCACACCATCAGTATCTTACAGTTGGCGCGCAGGTCCTTGGCCACCTCTTCGTCGTGTTCGTTACTCACTGACCCCTCGATGATGCCCACGTCGACCGGGGTGAATTTCTTAATATCGGTTATCGGGCTGGCTAGAATCTCTATCTTGTCCGCTAGCCCAATGAGCGCTTCGTCCAGGTCCAGAAAGGACATGTGACATCCGGAACAGCAGTCCAACCAGGCCGTAGCTACCTTTACCTTTGCCACTAGTAACCTCCTAACTCAGGATAACTGGCTTCCCAGTTTCTCGGAAATCTCTATCAGTACCTCTTCGTCTTGGGGCAGACCTTCTTTAGGCGTAAGCACCCGTTTCAGCTCGCGGCTACGCCCGTCCATGTCGGTGTATTTCCCCTCCCTTTCCGCCCATGTCGGCGAGGGGAGAACGACATCGGCCATGTACACGGCCGGCGAATAATAGCTTGCCTGGACTATCAGGGAGCTAACGCCCCTCAGCCAGCCCAGCAGCGCCTCGCTCTCCGGCTCGTCGCCGAGGAGCAGGTAGACCACCTTCGCTTTATCGCGCTTAAAGCCCCGGGCTAGCCCCAGCTGCCAGGCGCCGCGGCTGTTGGCGGCCGGCTTGAGCGAGATGGCCCGCAGCCGGTCTTGCTCGCGGTTTCCGGTTACCGCCGCCAGATTCAGGATGGTGGCCACCGCGCCGGCATCCTTCGCCGCTAGCAGTTCTTCTCCATAGATAATAAAGGCCCGCTTGGCGCTGCCGTATACCTCAGCGGCGCGCTCCAGCTTCTCCCGCGCAACACCGGTAGCCGAAACCACGTCGTCTATCCGGCACTGCTGGAGGGAGTCTCGGAACTTGGAGCTAGCCTTTTGCGGTGCGGCCAGTTTCTTATCGATGAGGACCTTAGCCAGACTGCTGAGCAGGCTTCCCTCGGTTCCGGCCTCCGGTTTAAGCCAGAGGTCGGAGCGAAGCGGGAAGACGTCCCGGGATGGGTTTATAACTATTAGTCTGGCCCCGTTCTGGTTCACCGCTCTACCGATGAGCGTTCCCACCACCGGGTTGGTCGTCTCCGGGTCAGCGCCCACTACCACGATGCAGTCCGCGGTTTCCAGGTCGTTGATAGGCGGTTCGATATCCAGGCCGGTCTGGCCTCCGAACTCCCTGATACCGGCGCTAACGGTGCGGTAGAGCTCCCCGTCCAGGGTATCGAGCGACTCGCTGCCGACCGCCTCGGTCATGAACCGGTGGAACAGAAAGAGCGTCTCCTCGGGGATGCGGCTCGATATCAGACCGGCGAGGCCGCCCTTGGACCTGGTTACTATCTTGGCGGCGGCCGCAGCGGCTTCGGCCAGGCTGCACTCCTCGAGCTCGCCGTGGCTCCCCCGGATGAGGGGTGAGCTAATCCGGGGCGGGGTCGGTTCGAGCAGCCCGAAGCGTCCCATACGGCACAGGGCGCTCCGGGCGCCGTTCAGGACGGGGGCTTCGATTTTCACCAGGTTATTGTCCCGCACCAGCACGTTGAGCTCACAGCCTACCCCACAGAGTGGGCAGACGGTGTTTATCTCTTGGCAGTCTTCCCTTTTCCCCTTGTAGAGACTAAGCTTGCTGAAAATGGCCCCGGTGGGGCAGGACTGGACGCAGGCGCCGCAGAGGCGGCAGGACGATTCGCCCAGCGGTTGCTCTAAATCGGCGGTGACCAGGGTCTTCCAGCCGCGCTGGCTGAAGCTCAAGGTATTGCTCGCGGCCACCTCGCTACAGGCGCGGACGCAGCGGCCGCAGAGGATACAGCGGTTGTGGTCGATTACCAGGTAGTTGCTTATGGCGTCCACGGACAGGGCGGGAAAGGTATAGGGATAGCGCACGTTGTCCATCTGGTAGCGGTAGGCCAGGTTCTGTAGCTCGCAGTCTCCGCTGGCCTCGCAGAACATACAGAAGTGATTGTGCTCCGTGAAGATGAGCTCCAGTATCTGGCGGCGGTATATCTCCAGCTTTTCGCTGTCGGTGCGCACTACCATGCCTTCCCGAATCGGGTAGGTGCAGGAGGGCACCGGCCGCCGCTCTTTCTCGACCTCGACGACGCACAGACGGCAGGCCCCGATATCGCTCAGGCCGTCGAGGTGGCACAGCGTGGGCACGTCGATACCGTTAGCCTTACAGACCTCAAGAACGGTGTCGCCGGCTTTCCCTTTAACCTTCCGGTTATTGATGGTTAGACTTATCTCGTTCATCAGCTATCCTCCAACCTCAAGGTCGCATCTTAAGCATCGGGCCGCCTCGGCCACGGCTTCTTCGGGGGTGTAGGTTACCGTGACCTCCTTGAAGGAAGACTGCCTCTGGTTCATGGCGATTTCGGCAGCCCTGATTCTGGCCTTCTCGCTGGTCTCCTCATCGCTGGGCGGCACCTGGGAGTAGCTAATCGGCTGGTAGCCGTTACGCTCTACCCGGGGGGCCAGCTTCTCCCCGCTGAGGAATCTCCTTATCGAGGAAGCCGCCCGCTGTCCCTGAGCGATGGCTTCGATGACCGTCTGCGGGCCGGTTACCAGGTCGCCGCCGGCGAAGACCCCCTCCCGGCCGGTGGCCAGGGTGCGGCGGTCGGCGACCACCGTGCCGCCCCTTCCGGTTTCGATGCCGCCGTCCTTGATGAAGGAGGTATCCGGTCGCTGCCCGATGGCTTCGATAATCGTATCGGTATCTACCGTGTAGTTCGACCCTTCGATGGGTTTAGGGGTTCGGCGCCCGCTGCGGTCGAACTCACCCAGCTCCATGCCCTGGCACTCGAGTCCGCTGACTTTACCGCCGCTACCCAGGATGCGGGCGGGGGCGGCCAGGTAGTGGAACTGGACTCCCTCTTCCTCGGCGGCGGCTATCTCCTCGTCGAGGGCCGGCATGTCTTTCTTTTCGCGCCGGTAGATGATGTCTACCGCCTCGGCTCCCTTTCTCAGAGCTACCCGGGCGGAGTCGATGGCCGAGTTCCCGCCGCCGATAACGGCGACTCGTTTCCCCACCGCTACCTCCTCGCCCAGGTTTACCGCCCGCAGGAACTCAAGGGCGTCGTAGACCCCCTCGAGGTCTTCCCCGGGGACACCGGCCTTCACCCCTTGGTGGGCGCCGGTGGCGATGAAGACGGCCTGGTAGCCATCCTTAAAGAGCGCCTCGACGTCGTTAACCGGCGTGTTTAGCTTTATATCCACTCCCAGGTTCTCGATGTCCTGGATTTCCTGTCTCAGGATGCTGTTGGGAAGGCGGTACTCCGGAATGGCTACCGCGAGCATGCCGCCGGCCACCGGCAGGGCTTCGAACACGGTCACCGGGTAGCCCTCCAGGGCCAAATCCCAGGCGGCTGACAGGCCGGCGGGCCCGGCCCCGATAACGGCCACCCGCGC
>JAFGFP010000017.1 GCA_016931015.1 Dehalococcoidales bacterium | reverse complement strand
CTTACCTCTTCCCGAGTCACGCCTAATTGATTTAAGGCTTGCTTTATGGCCTCCTCCACGGAGCTGGCGCTTGACTCCATACTCTCCCTCATCTACCCTCTCCTTCGGAGTAGAACTCGAATCAACGATATCGCTTCCGACGGCCTGGGGGGTTTCGGCTTCCGCCTGAATAACACGGCTTCTCAGCTCACGGCCGCCAGTCCCGCCCCGCGACAGACCACCCCAGCCCCCGAGAATGAAGTACTGCATGACCATGCTGATAATATTCGATGTTATCCAGTATACGCCCAGACCACTGGGCAGGCTCATGGCGATAAAGCCGAACATGAGCGGCATCATCCAGAGCATCATCTGGCTCTGGGCCTTCTGCTGCGGGTCGCTGACGCCAGGCGAGACCATCTTCTGCGACAGCCACATGGTAACCCCGACCAGAACGGCGACCCCTATGTTGGGAGAAACCAGGTTGAACCAGAGGAACTGGCTGTTTAAGGGCAAAACGGAATACACCACCGGCCACGACCAGAGCAGCCGTGACAGACCCAGTAACTCCTCCGGGGTTACCGCCAAGACCTTTATGATTGACTGGTAGAGGGCTATCCAGATGGGGAACTGGATTAGCATCGGCACCGCACAGCCGGCCGGGCTTACCCCGGACTCCTTGTACAGCCTCATCTGCTCCTCAGCCAGCTTCTGCTTGTCCTTGGCGTACTTCTTCTGGAGCTCAGCCAGCTTGGGCTGGAGCCCCTGCATGGTCCGGCTGGAGCGGAGCTGCTTCGCGGTCAGGGGGTACATACAGGCACGGATGATAATCGTCAGCACGATAATCGTCAGCCCGAAGCTGCCGAAGAGCTGGCTCGACAGCGCCACCAGGGTGTTTATCATCAGTGCTACCGGGCCAGCGGTCCACCACTCCACGATTTAGTCCCCCTCGCTTTTTACTAAAGACCGGCTCCACAGCAACTGCCGTCCGGCGACATCCACCGCGTAGAGCACGTCCTCACTTGCCGTCTGAGCCTTGATATAGACCACCCCGTCAGCGGCACTGAGCGGGGCATATATCTTACGGCTGGTGCTTTTAGCAATCTCGCCGCTTTCTTCCTTAACATCAATCAGGGGGGTCCCCTTCTGGTAGCTAGCGGTATCCAGCGCGTAAACATAACCGTCTTCGGTAGCCAGAACGACCTTATCGCCGACCATCACCGGGGCCGAGCTAATGGGACTATCCAGCTCAACGGCACCGGTAACCTCAGCGCCGCTAGCGGCATCCAGGATATAGACCTTGCCGTCAAGGTCGGGGGCATAGACGACGCCGTTGTAGATTACCGGCTCAGCCCAGAACCACTTGCCGCCCATGACTTCGGAACCCCACTTCAGGCTGCCGCCGGCGGCATCCACGGCGTAAAAGTAGCGGTCAAAGGTGCCGAAATAGACCGTGCCTTCAGAAACCAGTACCGGCGACACGATAGCCCCGCCGGTCTCAAGCTCCCAGCGCTTGGTACCATCGCCGGTATTGAAGGCGTAGAGCTTCTTCTCGAAGCAGCCTACATACAGCGTATCGCCGTCAACCGTCGGTGTCGACCAAATCTTGCTTTCGGTCTCAACCATCCATAATTTATCGCCGGTAGCCGCATCGAGGGCATAGATACTGCCGTCGGAGCAGACGAAATAGACCCTGCCCTGAGCTACCGCCAGGCCGGCGGCGATGGAACTACCCAGGTTACCCTCGCGGGGATAGACCCACCTCAGAGCGCCCGTTTCAGGGACGAAGGCATATATTTTTCCGTTATAGCCGGCGAGGTAGACCAGCCCCTCGCCCACAGCGGGAGAGCCGTAGAGAGCCACCCCCGAATCCGAGGTTCCCAGCGTGCCCGCTTCTTCGTCCAGCCAGAGAGGGCTGCCGTCGCTGGCGTTAACCCCTACCAGCCGGCCATCCAGTGAGCCCACGAAGATACGGCCATCGGCGGACGCCGGACCGGACCAGCCCTTGGCCTGGCTGCCATAGCACCCGCTGAGAACCACCGCGGCGGTAACCAGGAGAGCCAGAATCGGCCATACCTTACCCCACCGTTTCCCGCTACGCTTAATCTGCAACTATTTACTCACTCCTATAAAACGCCATTTGTTAGGCACCGGGTCGTAACCCCCGGCGCAGAGAGGGTGGCAGCGGGCGATCCGCTTCATCCCCAACCATACCCCCTTAAAGACCCCGAACCTCTCAATAGCCTCGTAGGTGTAATGAGAGCAGCTGGGGAAATAGCGGCAGCAGGGCGGCCTCGACCGTGAGATAGTCCCCTGATAGAGCCTGATAAGCTTTAAAGCCAGTTTCTTCATATTACCTCAGGCCGAAACCCCAGACCCTCCGTCTTTAGCCGTAACCCCTACCGGTTTCCTCACCAGACCGGCCCTAAAGAGCAGACCGGTAACGGACTTCTCGAGACTTGCGAAGCTGGTGTCGGCCGCCGGGCGGGCGATAAAAACGATGTCCCACCCAGACGAAAGCGGTGCGGCGCGTAATATTTCACGAAGCCGGCGCTTAACCCTATTTCGGCTTACTGCTTTACCCACCCGTCGGCTGACCGAGAAGCCACAGCGCGATAAGTCCAGTCCGTTGGGTAAAGCCTTCATGACCACCAAGTTATTCGCCCACGCCCTCCCCTCATTACAGACTAAGGCATAATGCCTTGATTCTCTAAGCCACTGTTCACCCCACATCCCCAGCCTCCTAACCAATTTACCAAGAAAGCCTACATTTATCAAGAGGCGGTAAAAGCCCCTAGCAAACGAGACCTTTCTTCATCGAGAAGCAGTAGTGAGAGCAGCGTTCGTTATATGGAGAGAAAGACAAAATAGCCCCGGTTGAGGCCGCACTTGCCATAATCATACCACGGTCAATCGCTTGCGTCCCTTAAGACGCCGGGCTCTCAGGACCTCCCGTCCCCCTCGGGTACTCATTCTCGCCCGGAAGCCGTGCTCGCGCCTTCTCGGGATTTTCTTCGGTTGATAGGTTCTCTTGGGCACACTAACTCCTAGAAAAAGCTAAGTCATTATACTGACCCGGCCGGCCTACTGTCAATCTGAGCAAAAAACCGAGACTAACGACCCAATAAAAAAGCAGAAGTCGAACCAGCACCGGGGAAGATGCCCTTAGAAACCGGCCGCCCATTACAGTCTCGCTACCAGGGCCGTTCCGGCAAGGGGGTTAAAGTCCGGCTGGCCTAGGCGACACCCGCCGTCTTGTGGATGTGCTCGGGAACATAGGGCAGCAGGGCGATGTATCGGGCTCTCTTGATAGCGGCCGCTAAAGCCCGCTGGTGCTTGGCACAGATGCCGGTTCTACGGCGCGGCTGGATTTTGCCTCTGTCCGAGATATAGTGCTGTAACTTTGCGGCATCTTTATAGTCTATTATCTTAGCCTTACTTACGCAGAAGGGACAGACCTTACGCCGGGGCGTATATCTGGACCCCCACCGCCGCCTCGGCTTATAGCCGCCCCCGTTACCACCGCTGCTAGCTCTTGACTGGGTCACTCGTTTATAAACTCCTCACTAGAATCTGGCCTCAACTGAACGGAATATCATCCGGGCTCAACTCCCCGGAATCGGCTTCATCAGCGCTATCCTCGGGCAGCGGTGCCGCCGCCTGCCTATCCAAGAAGGTTACCTTATCGGCGACTATCTCGTTACGAAAGCGCTTCTCCCCTTCCTGGCTCTCCCAGGTACGCGAGCGCAGCCGGCCCTCGACGTAGACCAGCCGCCCCTTGGTCAAAAACTGATTACACTGCTCGGCGAGCCTGTTCCAGGCGACCACGGTAAACCACTCCGTTTCCTCCCGGCGCTCACCCTGACTGGTGTTATACCGCCAGTTAGTGGCCACCCGAAACGAAGTCACCGGATTACCGTTAGGAGTAAATCGCATCTCAGGTTCGCTACCCACGTTGCCGATCACAATCAATTTGTTTACGCTTGCCATCGTCTCAAAACTCCTTTGGCTCCCCAGCCCCGGCTAACTTAGTCCTCCGACCTCGTCAGTAGATGCCTCAGGATTTCCTCAGAAATCCGTAAACCCGCTTCGAGCTGTTGGCACTGCGTCGGCTCCAGCCGTAACTTAATCAGCACGTAGGTCCCCTCGATGAAATGTCTTATGGGATAGGCTAGCTTGCGCTTACCCTGCTTTTCGGCGGCGGAAACAATACCGCCCCTTTCGCTAATCGCCTGGCTTACCTTGTCAACCGTGACGTCCAAATCGTCCTCCGCCACCTCGGGGCTAACGATTAGCATCATTTCGTAGTCACGCAGCTGCCGGCCATCGACTTCCTGAGCTTGACCCTTCTCCTCTTCTACTACCATTTGTTCTCCAGAGATATAATATGCTATATTATATCACAAACCGAGAACCAGAGACAATGCGGGACGCCTCGCGAGCTTCTGGTGCCTTCTTGACACCGCCGGTAATCGCTGATAGACTTTAGCGGCTAGGACGGAAGTCGCTATACTGATGAGTCCTGCCAGTCAAGCCGGCCCCGTGGTGTAGCGGACTAACATGCCACCCTGTCACGGTGGAGATCGGGGGTTCGAATCCCCCCGGGGTCGCCAGTTCACCATCCCACCAACGTTCTTTCGCTAGTAGTGCCGGCGACGAAGGAATGAGAGAACTCTCTAAACCAGGGGCGCTAAGGGGTAACCAGGAACTGCTCGATAGCCGCGTGCAGCTCCTTCAAATCGAGGGGCTTGGTGATATAGCCGTCGGCCCCTATCTTCTCGGCCAGACTCTTGTTGAGCTGGTAGGCGATTGAGGTCAGCATGATCACCTTGGTTCCTCGGGTAAGCTCGTCGTCTTTAATCTCGGCGCAGGCGGTATAACCGTCCAGCTTGGGCATCATGATGTCCATGAGCACCAGATCCGGCTTTTCCCTCCTGACGACATCAATGGCCACCGCCCCGTTCTCCGCCTCAAGAACGGTGTAGTACCGGCTCAGAAACCTATTTACCAGAACCCTTATCGATTTCTCATCGTCAACTATCAATATCGTCTTCCTATCCATTTCCAACCCCTTCTCATAAGGTTACTTTTCCTGTTAACCAAGGAGCCGGAGCCGGCTCCCGAAGTACCTTTAGAAACCGGCGTGTCCCCCCTGGTCGGTCCGGAGCATATTAGCCAGCCGCGCCGGGTTACTGCTTTTGGCTAAAGCCTCTTCGGCAGCGACCACGTTATCCCGCACCAGGTCGGCCAGGGCCCGGTCCAGGGTCTGCATCCCCTCCAGCTTACCCAGATCGATGTTCGGCGGTATCTCGTGTATCTTCTCTTCGCGGATTAGCCGCCTGATGACGCCGGTAGCGAGCATTATCTCGAAGGCGGCTACCCGTCCCCCCTCCCTACGGCGCAGGAGCACCTGCGAGACCACCGCCTCGATTACCTGGGCCAGCTGCAACCTGATTTGCCCCTGCTGCTCCGGGGGGAAGACGTCAATGATGCGGTCGATAGACTGGGCGGCGTCGTTAGTATGCAGCGTGCCGATGACCAAGTGGCCCGTCTCGGCGGCTCTGATGGCGGTGGAGATAGTGGCCAGGTCACGGAGCTCGCCGATTACGATAACGTCGATGTCATGACGCAGGGCGTGCGTCAGCGCTGCCGAGAAAGTCCTGGTGTCATCGCCCAAGTCTCGCTGCACGATGATACATTTCTTATCGGGGTGAAGGAACTCGACCGGGTCTTCCACGGTGACCACGCTGCGGCTGTCGTTTTCATTGAGATGGTTGAGCATGGCGGCCAAAGTGGTAGACTTACCGCTGCCGGTAGGGCCGGTAACCAGGATAAGCCCCCTCGGCTTCATGACGAGCTCCTCGAGAATCCGGGGCAGGCCGAGCTCGTCGATGGTCGGCAGGGTAAAGGGCACGAAGCGGAAAGCGATACCTATGGTGCCTCTCTGCTGTAAGACATTCACCCGGAAGCGAGCCAGACCGGGTAAGCTGTAGGCGAAATCCAGCTCCATCTCCTTAACGAAGGCAATCCTCTGCTCCTGGGTGGTAATCTCCTGAAAGATAGCCTCAATGTCATCGGCGGTAAGCGGCGCTAGGTACTCCTGGACGACCAGAGCCCCGTCGATACGCAGTACCGGCGGGCTGGGCACCTTTAAGTGCAGGTCCGAAGCCCCCTTATCCACCACCAGCCTCAACAGCTGGTGCACCTGCTCCTGGTAACTTAACTCCGCAGCTCCGCTCTCCGACATTGATAGCCTCCCACTTTTAGTTTCTTCTATTTCCCGAATCGGGCAGGATTCTCGGTGATAACAGCCCTTATCATCTTTCATCAATTGTATCATACGCAAGCCGCCACCAGGCTGCTGTGCTCCTCAAGCGCCGGACCGAAAGAGCCCCTGACCGCCATAAAGGCGGCGACCACCTTAGGGTCGAACTGGCTGCCGGCACCACGCTCTATCTCGGCAACGGCAATCTCCGGCCCCGGCGTCTCCCGGTAAGGGCGCTCCGAGGTCATGGCGTCAAAGGCATCGGCGACCGCCAGCACCCTGGCCCCCAGCGGGATTTCCTCCCGAGCCAGCCGGTCGGGGTAGCCGTTACCGTCATAGCGCTCGTGATGGTGCCTTACGATGCCCAGTATCTCGGCATCGTCCAGGGCCGGGGCCAAGATGTGCTCTCCTATCTCGGGGTGAGTCCCCATGTGCTCGAACTCTTCGTCGGTAAGCCGGCCCGGTTTGTTGAGCACCGTCTCCCTAACCCCTATTTTACCAATGTCATGTAGCTGACCGGCAAATCTTATCTTCTCGATAGTCGCCTCAGGCAGGCCCATCTCCCTGGCTATCTCCTCGGAGATTTGGGCCACCCGCTGGGAGTGACCGCTGGTGTACCTGTCCTTAGCCTCCAGAGCACAGGCCAGGGAGGCTATCGTGTTGAGAAAGGAAGCCCGAATCTTCTCCGCCTGCTCGGCGACCCGCTGCTCCAAGTGCTGCTGATAGAACCGGTTGGCCAGCTCGAGCCGCCTCTTCTCCAGGGCCCTACGGACGCTGACCACGACCTCGTCGATATTAAACGGCTTGGCGATAAAATCATAGGCGCCCCGCTTCATACACTCCACGGCGATCTCGGTATCGGCGATACCGGTAGCCATAATTACTACCGTATCCGGGTGTTTTCCCCTTATCTCCGGCAGCAGTTCCACCCCCGTCTTCCCCGGCATCTTGACATCAAGAAGCACCAGCCCGACGGAATCGTCCTTGAGCTGGTTTAGGGCCTCGGCAGCGTTTCCGGACTCCCGGCAGGTGTAGCCTCTACTCGAAAGCGCCCGCTTAAGGAGCTTCCGCACCGCCGCCTCGTCATCGACAATGAGGATGGTTGCCTCTTTCCCGTTCGTTGTTACCTCCATTTTCCCATTACCTCCATTTTTATTATTCGTATTATTCGGTTACTTACTGCTTGATTAGAGCCACCGCCCGGGCGGCGTTTATCCGTCCCTGAGCGATATCCGTTATCTCGGTCGGGTCGCCGCTGGCCTCGATGGCGCTGCGCACCTCATCGTTAACCAGGCCGTCGCCATCGCTATCGGAGGCCAGGGGGAAGAGCAGGGCGGCCAGGCCGGAAACGTAGGCCGTAGCCATCGAAGTCCCCGTCTTAAACCCGTAGGCATTATCGGGCAGGGTCGAGTAGATGTCGGCGCCGGGAGCGGCGATATTGACCCACTGGCCGTGGTTGGCAAGTATGGCCAGCTTGTCGTCAACGTTGGTCGCCGTTACGGCCAGACAGTTATCGTAGCCGGCCGGATAGACCGGGGTCGAGCTGCCATAGTTACCGGCGGCGGCGACCAGGATAGCACCATTCTCCCAAGCATAATCAACCGCCTGCTCCAGCGCCTCGGTGGAGCCGGTGATGGCCAGACTCAGGTTGATTACCTCGGCGCCGTTATCCACCGCCCAGATAATGCCTTCGGCCACGTCACTGGCCTTACAGAGACCGCGGTCGTTGGCTACCTTTACATTGAGCAGGGAGCTGTTGCTCAGCCCGGCGATACCGGTGCCGTTGTTGGCGGTGGCGGCGATAATACCGGCGATGTGAGTGCCGTGGCCGTAGATATCATCGGTGGTGGGGCTCTCCGTGAAGTTAACGCTCGCCACCACCCTACCGGCCAGGTCTTCCTGGGTCTCGTCAATACCGGTATCGAGAACGGCGATTAGAACATCGCTATCAGCCGCAGCGGACTGCCAGGCCTCGAAGGCCTGTATCTTGGCTAATGCCCACTGCTTATCGGAAAACTCGTCGTTAAGTGCCGGGGCAGCCGAGGACTGCTCGGAGGTGGTTCCGGAAAAGCCTTCTCCCGCCACGGCACCGACCTTGTCAGCAGACGATGGGGAAAGGGCGGTAATCAGCAGGGCGGTCAGTACCGGGAAGACCAGCTTTAGAACCTTGTTTCTCATTTCAGCCCTCTTTTTCTGATTTGGATTCGGAAGTCTGGTTTTTTCTCTCTTCCGTATCCTTGTCTCAGCTTAGGGCCAGCTTGAGAAACAGGGCATAAAGATAGGGGGCGGAGTTATAAATATTTCATAAACATTAAAAAAAGGCACGCCGGCGCGCCCAAAGTGGGAAAAGACAAAAATAAAACGCTAATGGGTTAGCGGTGAGGGATAGGTATGGTGGCTACCTCCGCAGGCTAGGGCCTGGTCTTAAAATGGTAGCCGACCCCGGGTACGGTAACGATATACTTCGGTTTCACCGAGTCGGGCTCAAGCTCCTTACGCAGCCGGTTGATAAAGACCCGGAGGTACTCCTTCTCCCCCCCGTACTCCGGCCCCCAGACCCGCCCCAGGAGCATACTGTGGGTGAGGACTTTATCGGCGTTGAGCACGAGCTCCTTGAGCAGGTTATACTCGGTCGGCGTCAGCCTGACATCGCGCCCGGAGACGGTTACCCGTCTCTCGGCGAAGTTAAGCTCAATCTCGCCGCAGCTAAACGACGGCTTATAGGGCTTTACCTGGACGGACTCGGTACGACGCAGCACGGCGCTGACCCGGGCCAGGAGCTCCTCTTTGGCGAACGGCTTGGTGACATAGTCGTCGGCACCGAGCTCCAGGCACTTAACCTTATCAATCAGGTCACTGCGGGCACTGAGCATGATAATCGGGATTTGCGACCACTCCCGGAGCCGCTGACAGACCTTAATACCGTCCAGCTTGGGCATAGTTATGTCCAGGATGATGAGGTCGGGGAGCTCCTTTTCGACCACGGTCAGGGCTTCGGCCCCATTCATGGCCACCAGGATGTTATAGCCGCTGCTGGTAAGATTAGCCCGGAGCAGCCTGATCACGACCTGCTCGTCATCAACAATGAGTATGGTTGCCTTTTTTGCAGCAGTCAATCTTTCCCTCCGCCGATGGTACGGCTCACCACAGCTTTCAGTTCCTCCGACCCGAAGGGCTTAGCCAGTAGCGGCCTCCCGGATAATCTGATGAAATCGCCAATCCCCCGGTCGACGACATCGCCGGTGGTGAATATCACCCGGCGCGCCAGCTCGGGGCGCTCTTTAACCAGGAAACGATAGAAATCCCGGCCGTCCATGACCGGCGTCTTAATATCAAGAAGCACCAGCTCGTAGTCACCGCCGCGCAGCCTCTCCTGGGCTACCCGGCCGTTACCGGCCACCTCCACCTCAAACCCGCCCTGCTTAAGTACCACCCGGCACAGCCGGCTGACGGCCGCCTCATCCTCGACAACAAGAACTTTACCCCTGGTGGCGCTAGCATTCTTCATCTCTCATTTCCCCCTCAACGGCCATGGGTAGCTCCACGACGAAAGTGGCCCCATGCCCATACTCGCTCTCGGCGTATATCCTGCCTCCATGCTCGGTCACTATCCCGTGACAGATGCTGAGCCCCAGCCCGGTTCCCCGGCCTACTTCCTTGGTGGTGAAGAAGGGGTCAAAGATGTGCTTTAAGTGCTCCTTCTTGATACCGGGCCCGTCATCGGCGAAGGACGCCTGCACCCAGTCCCCCACCCGCTTCGCAGTGATGGTAAGGGTGCCTCCCTTATGCTCCTCAATCATAAAATGCTCGGCATTGATAATAATGTTCAGGAAGCCCTGCTGAATCTGGAAGAAGTCCCCCTTGACCTCGGGCAGGTCCGGAGCGAACTCCCTAACTACCTGGATGTTGTTCACCTTTTGCTCGTAAGCCCGCAAGTCTAGTACTTTCTCTATGGCGCTAGTTACGCTCATCGGCTGCCTCACCGACGGGTGTTTCCTGGCGAAGGTGAGCAGGTTCTTGACCACCCTGGCCGCCCGTTGCGCCTCACTGTAGACTGTTTGAATGTCTTCCCTGATATCGTCCGGAAGGTCTCTTTCCAGCGCCAGCTCGGAAAAGCCGGTAACGGCGGTAAGCGGGTTATTCAGTTCATGGGCAACACCGGAGGCCAGCTCCCCGATGGATGCCAGCCGGTCGGTCAGGATAAGCTGCTCCTGCATCTTATTACGCTCCGTGATGTCCTTGGTAACGGCCACAAACCCTGACGGATTACCGGCATTGTCCACCAAGAGGGTGGCGCTCAGCTCGGCGGGAAACTCGGTGCCGTCCTTTTTCAGGAAGGTGTACTCAAGGGTGCCGCTGTAACCCTTTTCCAGCGTCTCCTTAAGACCCTCAGCAGCCCGGGCCCTATCGGTCTCGGCGATAAGCTCGAGAGAGCCTTTCCCGATGAGCTCTTCCTTACGGTCATAGCCGTGTAAGCGGACTACGGCCTCGTTTACCCGTACTATCACTCCCTCCAGGTTGGTCTCTGTAATACCGTCCGCCACCGACTCGAAAATGAGCCGCAGCTTTTCCTCCGACTCGGCGAGTGCCTCTTCAGCCCGCTTTATCTCGGTGACATCCTGAACCGTTCCCGTGGAACGAACGGGCCTACCATTATCGTCATAAAGGGTCTCCGCCCTCTCCTCAACGTATTTCACGGTGCCGTCCTTCAGCAAAAGCCGGTGAACCAGTTTAAACGGGACCCTATTCTTCACCGATTCGGAGTACACTCTGCTCACCATCTCTACATCATCAGGATGGACCCTTTCCAGCAAGTTATCAAAGGTTAATTTGGACTTCTTCGGTTTCACTCCCAAAATGGCATAGACCTCATCGGACCAAATCACTTCACTAGCGACCAGGTCAAATTCCCAACTGCCAACGTGAGCCATATGCTGCGCTTCCGCAAGGCCGGCCTGGCTCTTCCTGAGCGCCGCTTCCGCCTCCTTACGCTCGGTGATGTCCTCGATGATGGCATCGAGATACAGGATCTCTCCGCGGCTACCCCTTACGGCAATCAGCCTGTCCAGCACCGTTATTTCGCTGCCATCCTTCTTCCGCCAGCGCAGCTCCCGGGTTACCGCCCCCTTGGCCGAGGCCGTTTCTTTCATGAAGGCCTTCCTGTCTTCAGAACGAACGTAAAGCTCGACCATATCAATCGCCAAAAGCTCCTCCCGGGAATATCCGGTAATCTCCTCCAGGGCCGGGTTTACCGCCAGGATTTTCCCCGGAGACCCGGGTGTCGACCTGAGAATGCCGAGCTTTACATTATTTACCAGGCTCCGGTAGCGCTCCTCCGACTCCCTCAGCGCCGCCTCCGCTTGCTTACGCCGGGTGATATCCGATGTGATTTCAACTACGCCTGCAATATTACCGTCTTCGTTTCGAATAGGATAGCCCCGTATGAACCAGACTCTGCCGTCCGGGGTGGTTATTTCTGCTTCTTCTGGCTGGCCACTTTCACGAGCCCTCACTACTGGGCAGCCGGGACAGGGTTCGCTAAGACGCGGCCATATCTCATAGCAATGACGTCCTACCAGCTTCTCAGGTGCTAAACCGGCTGATGCAACCGCAGCCTTGTTTGCCCACAGTATCTTGTGCTGCATGTCCTGATACACCATGAGCTCCGACATGCTCCCCAAGATAGTCGCCTTCTCTAATTCGCTGTGTCTCAGCGCCGCCTCCGCCTTCTTACGCTCGGTGATGTCTCTGACGTAAGCGACATTAGCAGGCTTGCCCAGATATTTCGTGTAGGCGCTGGTAACCTCAACGGGAACCTGAGCACCGTCTTTTCTGATAATCTTTATCTCGTAGAGACCGGGGACGGCTTCACCCCTCATCTTTCTTTGATGTCTCTTTTGAGAAGCCTCGCGTTCTTCGGGATGAACGAGGTCGAAAAACGACATCCCGAGCAGTTCCTCCCCAGAGTAGCCGGTGATACGGGGCCACTCTTGGTTGAAAAAGACATGGACGGCGCTGCTTTGCTCGCTATCCTGCAACATGACAACGGCTTCCCCGACCTCGGCCCCCAGGTCCACGAGGGCCCGATATCTCTCTTCCGACTCCCGCAGCGTCTCTTCGGCCTTCTTACGCTCGGTGATATCGCGGAGTATGGCCATGTCGGCAGGTTTGCCCTGGTATTCAATCAGGCTGGCACTTATCCCCACGAATACCTTTCCCCCACTCTTGGTCAGAATCTCCGCCTCGTAGCTACCGGGCATCTCTTCTCCCGACAGCCTCCTTCGATACCTCTCGGCGACCATCTCCCGGTACTCCGGCGCCACAAATTCGATGAACGACCTGCCGAGCGCCTCCTCCCGGGGAAAGCCGGTAATCTCGACCATCCTGGTGTTGACAAACCTCAGTATCCCGTCCTGAATGATAATGATGCCGTCGTTACTACGTTCGATAAGGGTCGAGTACTTTGCCTCCGTCTGCCTACGCTCATCTCGGGTGCGTAGCGCGGTAATGCCGTAAGACAAGTCGCTGGCCAGCTCCGTAAGCAGCCTCACCTCGTCCTCATTAAAGTTTTCTGTCTCCGTGGCATATATGTTCAGCACACCGAAGGCCAGCCCGCTACCGACTAGCGGGAGGGCAATCAGCGCTGCGTAGCCGCGCTCGTCTGCCTCGGCACGGATAGCGGCACAGCAGGCTTCATCGGAGATACTTCTCAAGACCTGCACCTCCCCCGTACTCACCGCCGCTATAGCCAGGGCATAGTCCTTTTCAACCCCAGACCAGGCGCTATCAGCTTTAGAGTGCTTATCATTACACCACGCCTCCGCGACCGTGCGCAGCGTTTCCGGCTCACCGGGGTCAACGAAACCCACCCACACCCAGCAATATCCGCCGTAGTTAACAAGAGCCTGAGAGACATCCCGCAACAGCGCCGATTCCTCGGTAGCGTGAACCAGTATCTGGTTACATTCACTGAGCGTTACCAGCGACCGATTAACGCTGCGCAGTTCTTTATTAGTCCCGACCAGCTTTCCGGTCATCTCATTGAAGCTCCGCGCCAGCATCCCGATTTCATCCCGAGACGTTACCTCGGCCCTCCGGGAAACGTCGCCGCCTCTTATCTTATCGACAACGAGGGCCAAATCCTGAACGGGCTTACCGATGCTCTGGGCAAGATACAGGGAAACTATAATGACGATGACGGCGGCAAGGACGATGGTAAGCACCGTCAAACGGTGCAAATAGGCTACCGGGTTTAAGGCTTCGGATACGTCTATTTTGGTTACCAGACCCCAGCCTGCCTCTTCGATGTACTGGGTCGCAGCCAGAACCGGCTCGCCGCGATAGTCGATGGCACCATCGAATAAGCCCGCGTTCTTCAGCAGGGCCTGCACGGTGGGACTGTCCAGCTTGCTTATGGATACCGTCCGCTGGAGTTCAGCCTGAGGGTCGAAACGGAGCGGAGTGATAAACAGGGCATCGCCCGCTTCGCTCCTCTGGGTGAGCAGCGTCTCGCCGGTATTACCCAGCCCCGCGTAGTCTGTCACCACCGAGAGAATGTTATCGGCGTTAGACCGGATGACCACGACGCCGATAAGCTCCCCTTCTAAATACAGCGGCCCGGAGATATAGACCTTAAGTTCCCCGGTCTCATCGAGGAAAAGCAGGGCGCCGCTGCTTTCCTCAGCCCGCCCCCGTACGAAGGCCTCTTCGCCGGCCAGTGACGAACCAATCGCCGCCTCAGCGGTGGAAGCGACCACCTCTCCGTCAAGGTCTAAGACATGAATCGCCTCGAAGTCCGTAATTGAGGTACTGGCATCACCCAGTATGGTGTTCATTCTTTCCTGCTCGGCGACATCGCCCTCTCTGAGGTAGTTATCCAGGCTGATACGTAACTGGGTTCGGCTGGAGACCAGCGCCAGCCGCTCCTGGTTCTGAGACAGGATGCTCTCAACCCGGTGCTTCTGGATTACGGACACGGACTGGAGCTGATTAAGGACCTCGCTGGTAACCGTCTCTTTAGAATTGTTATAGGAGAAGACGCCGAGCACCACCAGCGGCACCAGGCTCGCCAGCAGGAAAGCCAGAGTTAGTTTCGGCCTAATCTTCATTTTACTCACAGACACCCCTGTCTTACCCTTCGTCCTGTATCCAGCACCGCAGTGGGGTTCTTTATCTCGCCGCCAGCCGACCGCCGCTAAACCCTGGTTATTACCCGATTGGCCTCGTTCTTCAACCTAATCAGATCCTCCTCGGTGAAGAGCCGCCAACCCCTTCTGTCTCTGATACCGACATCGGCAAACAGCCCTTCCCTGAGCCAGCGGAAAAAGGTATTGCGGCTAATGCCGGCCAACCGGCACGCCTCGGCGGTTCGGTAATAGGTCTTACCGTCCAACGTAACAACCATCACTAATCCCTTCGATACTACTTGAGTATACTTAGTTTAGTTCAGGCCAGCCCCAGGTAACAATCACCCGAAAGGGGGGGGATAATCATACGTTAGTGCCATTTTGAGTTATCCCCAGGGGCACCTTAGGGGTTGTCCCCAGGCTAGACATCCACACCACGACAACATATAATAACCAGTAAAGCATGACGCAGGGTATTAGATGACATCCAGGCTGGAGAACATTAAACAGCAGCGGCGGGAGAAGCTGGAGAGGCTGCGGAATCAGGGCGTTGACCCCTACCCCCACCGCTACCAGCGCAGCCACACCACGGCGGAGGCAAGAGAGCTACTCACCCGGGAAGAGGCGGGGGATACTCAGGCTGAGGAAGTCAGCGTCGCCGGACGGATTAGCGCCATAAGACGCATGGGCAAAAGCTCCTTTGCCGACATCAGCGACAGCTCCGGGAAGATACAGCTACTGTTCCAGGGCAGCGGGTTCGACGAGAAGCTCCGTAACCTGCTCAAAGACCTGGACATCGGGGATGTTATCGGCGTCCGGGGCGGGTTATTGCGCACCAAGAGCGGGGAGCCCACCGTTCAGGTGAGCGACTTCACCCTGCTGGCCAAGTCGCTGCAACCCCTGCCCGAGAAATGGCACGGACTCAGCGATACCGAGACGAGATACCGCCAGCGCTACCTCGACCTCATCGCTAACCCCGAGGTAAAGCAGGCCTTTAAGATAAGGAGCCAGGTCATTTCCGCCATACGGCAGTTCTTAAACGAGCGCGGCTTTCTGGAGGTGGAAACGCCGGTCCTTCAGCCGTCGGCCGGTGGGGCCCTGGCGCAGCCCTTCACTACCCACCACCAGGCCCTCGACCGCGACCTCTACCTGCGTATCGCCCTTGAGCTGCACCTAAAAAGGCTTATCGTCGGCGGTTTCGATAAGGTCTACGAGCTGGGGCGCACCTTCCGTAACGAAGGTATCTCCACCCAGCACAACCCCGAGTTCACCATGCTGGAAAGCTACGAGGCCTACGCCGACTACCAGGACGTCATGGCCATGCTGGAAGAGATGGTCTCTCAGGTGAGCCGGCAGGTGCTGGGCACCACCGAGGCCAGGTTCGGGGAAGATACCATCGACTTTAAGCCGCCCTGGCAGCGCTTAAGCCTGCGCGACGCCGTCAGGGAGCACAGCGGTATCGACTTCGCTAAGTACCCCACCGCTGAGACCCTGGGGACAGAGATGCGCTCCAGGAATATCGAGGTCGACCAGGATAAGAACTGGGCCAAGCTGGTCGACGAGCTCCTCAAGACCTTCGTGAGACCAAAGCTCATCCAGCCCACCTTTGTCATTGACTACCCGGTTTCCATGTCGCCGCTGGCTAAATCGAAGCCGGGAGAAGAGCGGACGGTCGAACGTTTTCAGGCCTTCGCCGGCGGCATGGAGATTGCCAACGCCTACACCGAGCTTAACGACCCCATCGAGCAGAGAGAGCGCTTCACCGAGCAGCTAAAGGAGCGCCGGGGAGAGGACGAGGAGCGCTGGACGATTGACGAAGACTTCCTTCTGGCGCTGGAGTACGGCATGCCCCCCACCGGCGGGCTGGGGGTGGGCATCGACCGCCTGGTGATGCTGCTTACGAATCAGCCCTCCATCCGCGAGGTAATCCTGTTCCCTCAGCTAAAAGAGAAGGGGGAATAGAGAACCCCGCCAAGACCAGAGAAGCGAAGCCACCGGCCTAGCTCTTAGTCACGTACCCCGGGGCCTCCTTGGCCAGCGCCTCAAAATAGATAGCGTAGGTCTTTCGACCCGGCCGTCCCCGAAAACACCTGACGAAGGGTTCCAGCCGCTGCCACATAGCCAGCGCCCGCTCCCATATCCAGGCCGGCGCTTCCCTGCGGCGCCCGTGACCTTTGAGAAGCACGAAGCCCACCTTGTCCAGATTCTTAATCGTTCTCTCTATGGCGTACTTAGTGTAGCGCTCGGTGACGTCAGTATCAATCTTCTGCACCAGCTCATCGGTGATACCGGAGTTTACCAGGTGGTAGATTATCTCCCGGTCCTTTCGAGCCTGCTCGTCATCCAGGTCGTCCATCAGCTTGAGAAAGGTATCGAAATTCATCTGCCTGCG